>CAZZKT010000049.1:0-8546 GCA_964654625.1 uncultured bacterium | reverse complement strand
GAAACAGCAGAATTTACGAAAAAGGCTTTGAACTTTTGTTCACTTAAAGTCTTAAAAGTCTTCAAGACTCGGCACAACCGGCAAGGAGTTGTAGTCTGCTCCCTCAACTATCACTTTTCTGCCGTTGACTTTTATCCTTCCTTCCGCAAACCATTTTACTGCTTGCGGATAAATTCTGTGTTCAAACTTCAAAATTTTTTCCGAGAGCGTTTTTTCTGTATCTTCCGGTGAGACGGGAACTACCGCTTGAATGATGACGGGACCTGTATCAACCCCTTCGTCCACAAAGTGAACGGTTGCTCCCGAAACCTTCACTCCGTATTCTACCGCTTTCTTTTGAGCGTTGAGTCCGGGAAATGCCGGAAGTATGGCCGGATGAATGTTCATTATTCTGTTTTTAAAAGCGTTTACGAAAACCGGAGAAACGATTCTCATGTATCCGGCAAGGCAGACGAGGTCAACTTCTAAGTGTTTCAAAATTGAAACGATTTTTGAATCGTAGTCCTCCCTCGTCGGAAAACTTTTCGCATCAACGAAAATCCAGTTTATTCCATACTTTTTTGCCCGCTCAATTGCTCCGGCGTTTCTCTTGTCAACTATGAGAACCTTAATTTCTCCTTTTATCTTCCCCGACCGGAAAGCCTTGGCAAGTGCTTCAAAGTTACTTCCCCTTCCGGAGGCAAGCACTCCAACTTTCAGCATATTTCAACCTCTTTGTTTCCTTTCACTATCTCTCCGGCAATGAATGCATCTTCTCCGAGTTCTTTCAAGAATTTTAACACTTTATCACAAAGTTTTTCGGAAACGATGATTGCAAATCCCATTCCCATGTTGAACGTTCTAAACATTTCGCTTTCTTCTACGAGTTTTGTGTTTTTTATGAACTCAAAAACGGGAATTTCGGGTAAAGAAGACTTTTTAATTATTGCTTTTGCATTGTCAGATAAAACTCTTACAATGTTTCCCGGAATTCCTCCTCCGGTTATGTGAGCCATTGCCTTAACCGGAAACTTTTCAAGGAGTTTTAAAACAGGTTTTACGTAAATTCTGGTAGGAGTTAAAAGAACTTCACCTACGGTTGATTCAAGTTCCGGAACGTAGGTGTCTATTTTGTATTTCAAAACCTCAAAGAACAACTTTCTAACGAGGGAATAACCGTTGCTGTGCAGTCCGGAAGATTTTATGCCGACTATGACATCTCCCGCTTCTCCCTTCTGATTAACAAGTTTTTCTTTTTCAACCGCTCCGACCGCAAACCCGACCAGTTCGTATTCTCCTTCTTTGTAAAACCCCGGCATTTCCGCAGTTTCTCCGCCAATCAAAACGCACCCTGCAAGTTCGCATCCTTTGACTATTCCTTTTATCAACTCTTCAACTTGCTTTTCGTCAAGGATTCCGCCGGCCACATAGTCAAGGAAGAATAAAGGCTTTGCCCCGAGGGTAAGAATGTCATTAACACACATTGCCACAAGGTCTATTCCCACCGTATCGTATCTGCCAGCAGAAAAAGCCACTTTGAGTTTTGTGCCGACTCCGTCCGTTCCGGAGACGAGAACGGGATTCTTGTATCCTTCAAGAAGGTAGCACGCTCCGAATCCTCCGATACCGGAAATTACGTGAGAGTTCATGGTTTTCTTCGCAAGTTCTTTGATTTTCCCTACGATTCTTTCTCCCTTGTCAATGTCAACCCCGGCAGACTTATAACTCAACTTCTTCATCTTCTCCTCCGCCCCAATAAAGAGGAATTCCGAATGCGTAATGTCTTGGAGTAAACCCTTTTTGGAATGCAAGTTCTCTCTGAATGAACTCTTCGTAACTTTTTACCTTGGCACTCAGAACGTCTGCGTAAGCGAGGGTGACCGCTTCTATGGTTTTGGGTTTTTTGGGAGAACCGTATTCATACTCTCCGTGATGGGAAAGAAGGCAGTGAATCAGTTGAACTTTGAGGTCTTCCGGAAAACCGGGAATCTTTGCAATCTTCTCGCTTACCATTTCGCATCCCATATAAAGATGACCGAGCAAGATGCCTTCAAGGGTTCTTTCTATCTGAAGACTGTTTTTAAACTCGTATTCTCTAACCTTTCCGATGTCGTGAAGCAAAGCGGAAGTTATTAGTAAGTCCCTGTTTATTCTTTTGTTGTATGAAGATACGAGTTCGCATATCCTTGCAACTTCAATCGTATGTTCTAAGAGACCGCCTTTTGTGCTGTGATGAATACTTTTTCCGGCGGGAGCGGAGATAAACTTGTTTAAAAAAACTTCGTCTTCAAAAAACATCCTCAAAAGTTGGGACAAAAATCTGTTCTTAACGCTGTTGACAAAGTCCTTTAGTTCTTCCAAGAGTTTTTCAACGGGAACGCTGGTTTCTGGTTGGAACCGGTGGCTTTCTATTTCCTCTTCGTTAACAGGTTCAACTTTGATGAGTTTTGGTTGAAATCTACCGTTGTGATAACTAATTCTTCCCTCCACGAGAACGACAGAACCTTGAGGAAACGTGTCTTCTTTGTCGGGTTTCCACCAAAGGGCTTCAAAACTTCCCGTTTTATCCCTTAGTTTAAACTTCAAAAAGAAGTTTCCGTCCCTGTGAAGTTTTACTTCGCAAAGTTCAACCATGTATTGTCCCGTAAACGCACTATTTACCGGCAACTTTTTAAGTTCCCGAACGAGCATTATTTCCCCCTGACTCTTTCAAAAACGAGTCTGTCCGCAAATTCTCTCATAATTTCGCGGGCAACCCTTTTCATACATTCCTTTTTCCTTTCTTCAATTTCCGTTCCGCTTCCCGAAACCTCGTAGAAGCCATACCTCGTAATCGTAAAAACTTTGAAAGGCTTTTTGTAGCCCGCCCTGTAAAGTTCAAATCTTATGGTCATTGACAGTCTGTATTCTGTAGTCCTGTCCCGTTCGTCGTAGCCGACGCTAAAGAGGGAAAAGCTCAGTATCGTGGGTTTAATCAGTATCGTTTCTCCCGTTTTTATTTGGTTTTCTACTTTAAACCTCGGGTCGGTTCTGAAAGCGTCGTTCAAAACTTGCGTCAAAATTACGTCAAGTGCCTCTTCGGGGGTTCTGTTGAATGCCGGTTCAAGAAAAATGTGAGTTGTTTCAATGTTTTCGTAGTTAAGCGTTGAACACGAAAAGGTTAAAAGAAAAGCAAGAACAGCAATTGCACGCATCCTATTAAGAATCCTAAAATACCTCCGAATATGGATATGTGCTGGAGTTCTTCTTCAACCAATTTTAAAACTATTTCTTCAATCTTTTCAACGGGAAAGGATTTTAACCTTTCTTCAACCATAGATTCAATGTTCGTGGCTCTAAAAGCATCTGCGACAAAAAGTTTCAGGTTTTCTTCCGACAAAGAATCAACTATTGCGCTTTCAAGTTTTTGGGAAATTGAGTCAACTAAAATGCTGACCGGTAAGACTTTCCCGAATCTTTCCTCCAAGGAACTTTTAAAGAACTTTGTAAGAAGTTTGGCAACGCTTTTTTTGAAATCTTGAGAAATGTGTTTGCTGGCAAGTTCTTCAATTGTTTTTTCGTTAAGTATTTCCTTGCTGACGATTTTTGCCACTGCACTTGCTATTTTGTCTCTTCTTGCGGGGATTACTCCGGGAGTGAACGGAACTCTGAAACCAAAAATCCGGTAAGGTTTTTTGGGATTAAAGAGCATTTTTATGGCTATGTAGTTCGTTATGTATCCGATGATGCTTCCTACGACGGGGATGAGCAGGTATTTAACGAAGTTCATACTTTTCTATGACCCTGTAAATCGGTCCTTTTCGCGTGAGAGTGCTTTCTACAAAATGAACGAACTTTTCCTTTTTTCTTTCAAAAACGTAATTCTCCATGGATTTTACGAATCTTTTGAACCCGTGAGGGTCTCTTAACCTTTTTATCCTCAACAGCGTTAGGTGAGGAGTAAACCTTTTTTCTTCTTCAAAACCGAACTCGGCAAGTATGCTGTCAATTTGCTTTTTTACTTTGAAAATGCCTTCCGATTCCATACCTACCCACAAAACCCTGTTGTTGAAAACCCCCAAACCCTTGTAAACTATTTCCGGAGCTTCAACTTCTTTTAAAGAGTTTTTGAGGGATTCTGCTATCTCACTGACGACAGAATCCGTCAGTTCTCCGAGAAACCGGTATGTGAAGTGGAGGTTGTGTTTTTCAACCCACTTTCCCTCCACCCCGTATGAAAAGACCTTTTCCTTAATCTGCCAAACTCCCCTTACCGTAGTTATGGTTCCTATGAAAACTCGCATGATTTGGGGCAGTAAGCCCCGAAAGGGCTTACTGCTGGAGTTGTTTTTGAATGTATTCTATTGCATCTCCGACGGTTTGAATCTTTTCCGCGTCTTCGTCGGGAATTTCTATTCCGAACTCCTCTTCAAGAGCCATTACGAGTTCCACCGTGTCAAGAGAATCCGCTCCGAGGTCTTCAACGAACGACGCTTCCGGTGTTACTTCCTCCGGGTCAACTCCGAGTCTATCAGCGATTATCTCTTTAACCTTCTGTTCAATGTTTTCCATGAGCCACCTCCCAATGTTGAGTTTTATTAGAGGTAATTATAGCCGAGCGTTTAGAAAAGTCCACCGTTAACGTGTATTACGGTTCCCGTAATGTAGGAGGCAAGAGGAGATGCCACAAACAAGCACACGTTAGCAACCTCTTCCGGACTTCCTTCCCTTTTGAGCGGTATGTTTTTAAGTATTTCTTCTTTTATCTTTTCGGGAATTTTCTCGGTCATGTCCGTTGTTATGTATCCCGGAGCGATGCACACAACCCTTATGTTTCTTCCTCCCAACTCTTTTGCCAAGGACTTTGTAAATCCGACCAATGCGGACTTTGACGCAGAGTAGTTAACCTGACCTATGTTTCCCGTAAATCCGACTACGGAAGAAATGTTGATTATTACACCCTGTCTTGCCTTTAGCATGTGCTTTACTACGGCTTTGGTGGTGTTGTAAACTCCGTTTAAGTTCGTGTTTATGACCGCATCCCAGTCTTCATCTTTCATCCTTGCAAAAAGCACGTCCCTTGTAATTCCCGCATTGTTTACAAGAACATCTATTTTCCCCGCCTTTGAAACGATTTCTTCAACTCCTTTTTCAACCTCCTCCCGCAAAGAAACGTCCATCTTAACACCGTTGACTCCCAATTCTTTACTCACAAGTTTTACCGTTTCTTCGTTTCTTCCCGTTATGAATACTTCCGCTCCGGCGTTTTTGAAAGCAATCGCAGTGGCTCTGCCTATTCCCCTCGTTCCTCCGGTGATGAGAACCACTTTTCCGTCAAAATTCAAGTTCATGCTGTTACCTCCGTATGTGGCTGTAGTAGCAATTAGAATTTTAAACCAAGAACGAACTTCCTTCTACACAAAACACCTTCAACGGCAACGAATGCTTAAAGTTTGGAAGACGTTCCAATCCTCAACTTAAATCTCAAACCTTCGGAAACCTCTTTTACGGAAGACTTTTCAACATTCTTAAAGTATATCCGCAGGTTTTTGAAAAACTCTTCCAAAGACTTTTCGTCCTTTGCGTAGCCAGAAACGGAAAAATCCTTGATACTTCCGGAAACATCAACGATTTCAACGCCGTCAACGACACTCTTTGAAACCAATTCAATCGTTTCAAGAAAACTTCTTTCCGGCTTTCCGAAAATTTTCTTTTTTTCTGCAAGTTTCTTCCTTTCAAGTTCAAGTTGCTGTAATGGGGCAACTATTTTCCCTTCAATTACGGAAGAAACTTCCCTTTTGATTTCCTCTTTGAAGCGCTTTTCGGTTTTCAAACAGTTAAATCCCTCAACGAGAAAAGAAACATCAAACAAAACCATGGAAACGCAAAGCGAACCTGCAAGAAGTTTAAATTCCCTCTTTCCGAGGTCAAACAGTTTCTTTTCAATATAACACCCTTTATACCCGCACCGTTTGACGTGAAAACCCCCAAAAACCGGGAAAAATAACGGAGTTTTCTCACCAAAAGGTTCAAACTTCGGGATTTTAAACTTAAAACCTTTGATTTTTTCCAGAAAGTTTCGGTCTAAAGCCTTTCCTCCGACTAAAACAAACTCCGTTCCAAGTTCTTTTATCTTCTCAGCGAACAATTCAAACTCGTCGTGTTTGAAAACTTCAACGAAGTCCGTGCTAATGACCGCAAGTTTTGAACTTCCCGCATCAACAATCGGCGGAAAGTCTTTCCCGAAAACCTTTAAAGCACCGCACATAACCGCACTTACGTCGGGCAACACCATTCTTGAATGTTTAAATCTTTTAACGTTTTCCGCCCTTTCTACGAACACACCGCACAAAAGTTTTTCTCCTTTCTTCTTCAGCGGAACAACCGCAACGGAAATGCTTGCTTCTTCTTTGTAGAGTTCAAGGGAAAGTTCGGTCGTTGCTATCTTTTTCAACCTGTCAAGGGACATTCGGGGAAATTCCATAACTTTTAAGAAAGTTTCTGCGGTTGAAATGACGGAAACGGTGGGGGTCTTTGGGACTTTTGAAGTTCCGAAATTTTTGCCGTCAAACCACTTGACCACTTCACTTCCGAAATCTGCAACAATCACCTTTTAATCCTCCATTCAAGAACCTTCCTTCTCGTTAAATATCCTTCCACTTCCGAAACTGCAGAACCGCAAGTTGAAAAGATTTTAAACGAAAAGTAGTCGCACTTTGTAGTCAAAATCGGAAGAACCGCGTAGTAGAGTTCTTCGTCCATTCCGGGAAGTTCTTTTATTTCCCGAACGTTTTTAAAAGGTCTTTCCTCAATGATGCTTTCTGCGAGCGTTTCGCCTTCAAAAATCGCTTCAAGAATTTCTTTCGGGGCAGAGTTTATGTTTATCTTTCCACTTCCATAAACCGTAAAGTATTTGCTGAAAGTTTTCGGAATTTCCGTGTCGGTTACAAAATCATACACCTGGGAAAGTGAAGAAAACCTTTTCCCTTCGGAAACCGCTTCTTTCAAGCGGTCAATCAGTTCCGAGGGTATGTTCGTTTCGTAAGAAAGTCTCAGGGCTATTTCGTAAATCCTTTGGTCCTTGAGACGGTTAATGTTTATTTTCCCGCACTCGTCAACAACATACGCGGAAATCGTTATGTCCTTATACCTGTAAAACTTCGTTCCATACCAGTCGTCTCCCTCGCCGTCGTAGTCGTTCTTGTCGTCCTTCAGCACCTTTAGAATTACCTTGACTGCGGAGACACTTCCGTGATAAGCGGTAAGGTAATCTTTGAAGTTTTCCGCTTGTTCTCTCAGGTTTCCCGTGAGGACTATGATGGCAAGAGCGGTGCTCGTTATTATGCCGAGGAACAAAAGACCTACAAAAAACACAAAACCCTTACGGTTCTTCAAGAAATTCAATTACCTTGCCCTCGTCCGGATTGCTGAGGACCCCTTTTTCGGTGATGATTCCCGTTATGTTCTCGTGGGGAGTTATGTCAAACGCCGGATTTTTAACTTTTGCACCGTAAGGTGCTATTCTGCAATTCGCACAGTGACACAGTAACACTTCGTCTTCCGGCCTTTCTTCAATGGGAATGTCCTTCCCGCTCTTTGCGGAAATGTCAAAGGTTGAAGTCGGAGCTGCAACGTAAAACGGTATTCCGTGTTCTTTCGCAAGGACAGAAAGGGTGTATGTGCCTATCTTGTTCGCCACGTCACCGTTAAGGGCGATTCTGTCAGCACCCACGATTACGCAGGTTATCTCACCTTTTGCCATAAAGTATCCCGCCATGTTGTCCGTTATCAGGTAGTAAGGAATTCCTTCCTTTGAAAGTTCCCAAGCGGTAAGCCTTGCTCCCTGAAGGAAAGGTCTTGTTTCGCATACAAACACGGTAATCTTTTTCCCGGACTCTACTCCAGCCCTTACGACTCCGAGAGCCGTTCCATAACCTGCGGTTGCCAAAGCACCGGTATTGCAGATGGTCAGTATCGTTTCTTGACTTGATAGGAGTTCCGCTCCGTAGTGTCCGAGTCTTTTGTTGGACTCTACGTCTTCCCTTTCAATGTTTATCGCTTCGGTTTCAAGGGCTGAAACTATGTCTTCTATGCTTCTTCCCGCTTCAACGATTTTCCACATTCTTTTCAAAGCCCAAAACAGGTTTACTGCGGTCGGTCTTGTGGCAGCAAGCCTGTTGATTACGAGTTCCACTTGGGTTTTAAAGTCTTGAAGGTTTGCGATTTTTTGAGAGAGTTCTTTTGCTCCGAGAACCACTCCGTAAGATGCACACACGCCTATTGCAGGAGCCCCCCTTACCACCATTTTTTCAATTGCGCGAGCAACTTCTTCGTAGGAAACGCATTCAACCCACTCTTCTTCAAGGGGCAACTTTCTTTGGTCAAGGAGGTAGAGTTTGCCGTTTTCCCACTTGAAAGCCTTGACTTTACTCATTACTCCTCCGCAGTATTTTTTATCAAGGATTTACCCTTGCCCGCAATCAAAAAGCACCCCGGAGAGGGCATAAAGACGATAAAATCCAACCACACAAGGAGGCAAACATACTTGAGAAAATTATAGCAAACACCCTACAACTTTTCATGCCCGA
>CAZZKT010000048.1:0-8564 GCA_964654625.1 uncultured bacterium | reverse complement strand
TGTCCATTTTTACACCTCCTTTTTAATTTTTAAAAGCGTTGCTCTAATCCCACGCCGTAAGAGTATTAACTTTTTCTACTTTTTTCAAGAGCCTATTTGAGTTTGTTATGTCAAACTCTTTCCACGGAAATTTTGTAGCACTCAAACTGCTTTTTGACATAGTATTTTACAAAAGCAGTCTGTCCGAACTTCAAAACAGGCAAACCAGGTCAAACCTTAAGGAGCGAAATCTAAAAGTGGGGTCAAGTGGAAAAGCGTGTATAATATTACCTACGGCGTTGTTTGGTAATAAAAAATATTACTCTGGTGACCACAGATAAAACTGAGGGAAAAATGGAGAAGACTTTACTGGAAGTTAGAAACCTAAGAGTCAGAAGGAAAAAACTTGTTCTTAACAACGTGGAACTTTGCGTTCTTGAAGGCGAAAAACTAATAATCACAGGAGACAACGGAGCAGGCAAAACAACTCTTGCAGAAGCAATAATGGGTTTTGTCCGTGCTGAAAGTGGAGAAATCATCTTTGAAGGTAAAGTTTTAAAGACGGAAGAAGATTTTAAAGTTCTTCGCAAAAGTGTGGGATATCTCTTTCAAAATCCTGACGAACAACTCTTTTTGCCGAGAGTAAAAGATGAACTTTCCTTTGCTCCTAAGAACCTCGGAATGGAAAATGTTGAAGAAGTGGTCAGCAAAAGTGCAAGAACTTTCGGAATTGAAAATCTTCTTGAAAGGGAAGTTCACGAACTTTCCGGAGGTGAAAAGCGACTTGTTGCTTTTGCTTCAATAATTACTACAAACCCAAAACTTCTCATTCTTGACGAACCAACCGCATTCCTTGACAGAAAAACAAAACAAAAGATAGTGAACTACTTGAAGGAAACAGAAAAGTCCGTTATTTTGATAACCCACGACACAACCCTTATTAGGGAACTCAATTGGAAAGTTTATGTTCTTGAAGAAGGAAGTTTGAGGGAGGCAAACTGTGTTTGAGGTTTTACTTTTAGTTCTGGGACAAACTGGTTTTGCGGAGGAAATTTTTAACTTCGGCGGAAGTGTTGTTTCTTATTACCAGGCAGGGAATCTTGCAAGCGGAGCCGGATACAACGTTGACCTTGAGGGTGAACTGAACTTTCCGTTCGTATCTTTTTATGCGAGAACTCACGGAGGAAAAGGAACCGGAAGTGAAGGAAATCTCAACACCCTTGCGGACGATAACACGGACGATTTTGTCAGGGTTCTTGAAAGTTACGCAAAATTAAACTGGAAAAACCTTGAGATTTACGCCGGAAGAACCGAACCCCCCGTTTTCATAGACCAAAGCGACTTCGCGAACGATGAAAAGACCCAGTTTGTTTCCAAGCCTTTCGTAAACAACCCGATTGCGGACAGCGAGTTCAGATTTGCCCCGTTGGTAGGATTCAAACTAACCGTTGAAAAGTTTGAACTTGCCGGAGTTTATCAAAGTGAAGAATTCACGGATTGGAACTTCGCTCACCCGTTTTCTGCGTTTCAAGTTTCATACATTGGAGAAAGGAAAACCGTCAGAACTTACTATTGGAACAGCGATACGGAAGAGGGAAACAACTGGGGAATAGGAGTTTCGGGAGACTATTATTTGACCGAAAGATTGGGAGTTTTTGGCAGGGCTTCATACGGGGAAAAAGACGCTTACGAACTTAACAAGTTTTTCTCCTTAGGGTTTGTTCTCAAAGACATATTTTTTAAAGGCAAAGACCTGATAGGTTTGGGAACGGCAGTTCTTGCTCCTACCGGTAGCGGAAAAAAAGAATATCACGTTGAAACCTACTACAAAGTAAAAGTCAAGAATTTGTCTTTTTCTTGCGGATTTCAGTATGTTGTGAATTCTTACGACTTTGGGCTTAAAAACGCTTATTCCTTTTTATTCAGAACGGGAATTGAATTTTAAAGTGTTTTTTAACATTTCTATCCCGACCATAACACAACCCACAAAAACGAAAACATCCGCAAGGTTAAAGGCGGGGTAGTGAAAACCGTTTATGTGAATATCTATGAAGTCCAAAACTTTGCCGTGCAAAATTCTGTCGTAAAGATTGCCGAGCGCACCCCCGCTTATGAGGGAGAATGCAATTACGTTTTTGTCCCCTTTTCTCAAAACTCTGTCAAAAATCCAAAGAACGATAAGCACCGGAACGATAATCAGCAAAAACTTTCTCAAGAACGGATTTCCCGAAGAAAACAGACTGAATGCTGCACCTTTGTTTTCAATGCACACTATTGATACGAAGTTTCCCCAATAAGGTGAAGAGCAAAACACTTTACTCACGAAGAGTTTAGACAGCCTATCTGCAAGAAAAACGCAAACCACAATTACAAAAAAGAAAACCTTGCTGTTCAGCATGTGTAAACCAGATTTGCCAAAAAGTGGAAGATGATGCTTGAATATATTGAACCGGACCTTTCAAAAACAAGTCCCATAACAAGAGAAGGAAAGAAAACCACAAACCTTGAATAGTCATAACTCACCAAACAGTGGGCTATGGCGAACAGAATGCTTGACAAGAGGTTGTTTTTTGTCAAAAGCCAAACCAATTGCTCGTTTTGAAATTCCGAATAGAAGTATCCCCTAAAGAAAACTTCTTCCGCAAATGCCACGCTGAAAATGGAAAGGATGCTATTCCAACAAAGTTTGAACTGGGGATGATGGAAAAGAGAATAGGGAATTAAAACCGCAAAAGAAGCGGTCAATCCCCAGAAAATTCCCCGGTGCACGTTTTTGAAGCCGAGTTCTTCGGGTCTTTTTCTTTCAACCAAAATGGGAATTCCGACAAGGAACAAAACCTCCAAAGCGGAAGAAACGCTCTCAAAGAATCTTATGGCAATTGCCATAACGAGAATGCAGAGGAAGTAGTATCTAAAATACTTACAGGACTTACAGTTCAGTTTCATTTTATCTTGCTCAAGACAAAGTTTTTTAAAGCAATTGCTTTTAGAGTTTCTGCCTTGCTTAACCAGAGTTTGACTGCCCTTTTCACAGTTTTATGCCTTCCAAAAAAGCCTCGTTTGAGATTGTATTCACAGTTTCTCTTTCTTCTTCGTAAACCCTTTTTGACTTGACTATGATGTCAAACGACTCTTCCGGAAAGTTTTTGTGCAACTCTTTGTAAACAGAATACCAAACCTCCTTTCTTTCCTGTTGGGTCAAGTCTCTATCAACGATGACAAGAATGTCCCAATCGCTGTCATTTTCCGAATTTCCCTTTGCCCTTGAACCGAAAAGAATCACCTCAACCAATCTTACGGATTTTTTTTCCACCGCTTCCTTGATTATTTTTTTCAATGCTTGGAGCAACCGCCTTTCTCCCTGCAAAGGTTTGTATAATATTACCAAAACTTTTACGGGAGTGAGCCATGGCTGTCCTGCTTTTGTTGATTGCAGTAGTAGTGTTTTCCGTTGCATACGTTACTTACGGGAGATTTTTGAGGGACAAAGTCTTTGAACTTAAAGAAGAGAATCCGACCCCTGCTCACGAACTAAGAGACGGAGTTGATTACGTTCCCGCTCCTGCCCCGGTCCTTTTAGGACATCACTTTGCATCCATAGCAGGAGCAGGACCAATCGTAGGTCCGATTGCAGCAGCGAGTGCTTGGGGATGGTTACCCGCTTACTTGTGGATTCTTTTGGGAAACATTTTCATAGGTGGTGTTCACGATTTCAGTTCCTTGGTGGCTTCCGTCAGAAACAAAGCCCGTTCAATAGCCCAAATCGGAGGGATGTATTTCTCAAAAAGAGCGTCATTTCTCTTTAAACTCTTCATCTGGCTTGCGCTCCTTTATGTAGTAGCGGTTTTTATAAACGTTGCGCAAGTTACATTTAATACCGTGTGGAACGGTGAACATATCGGAGGCGGAGTAGCCACTTCTGCGATTATTTACATTTTCCTTGCAATCGCTTTCGGAATTTCGGTTTACAAGTTCAGAATCAACATAAAGTATGCCACTTTGCTTTTCGTGATTCTCGTTTACATTACGGTTTTTGTGGGACAAAAGTTTCCGATAGTTTTGCCTCCGAAGGTGTGGGACGTAATCTTGATAATCTACGTAGCAATCGCTTCTGTAACACCGGTTTGGATTCTTCTTCAACCGAGAGACTACCTGTCAAGTTTCTTACTTTACGGTGCGGTCATCGGAGCGGGCCTTGGCATACTCCTTTCCTTCGGTAAAGTGGAAGCAAATGCTCCTGCATTTACGGGATTTGACAGCGAATTGGGAAGTTTGTTTCCGCTTCTCTTTGTAGTTATTGCCTGCGGGTCCATTTCGGGTTTCCATTCTCTTGTCGGTTCAGGAACAACCTCCAAGCAACTTGACAAAGAACCCGATGCTCTTCCCGTCGGATACGGTGCAATGTTGATTGAAGGTATTGTCGCTGTTATGTCCGTGATTTTCGTTTTAACTCTCACCAAAGAGCAGTTAAAGGGCGGACTGGCGATGGCTTACGGCGCGGGAATAGGTAAGTTTATGAGTTTTCTGGGAATACCCGAAAGTTTTGGAATGGCTTTCGGTATGCTTGCCCTTTCCTCTTTCATCCTTACGAGCACGGACACGGGAACAAGACTTGCGAGGTATGTCTTTTCTGAACTTTCGGGAATAACAAACAGAACGATTTCCACTCTCGTTTCCCTCATAATTCCTGCTTTTCTCGTTTTTACAACCTACAAAGACCCCGCTACCGGAAAGGTTTTACCCGTGTGGAAAGCCCTGTGGCCCGTCTTCGGCGCTACCAACCAACTCATTGCGGGTCTTTCACTCTTTGTCGTAACCTTGTGGCTCGTAAAAACTGGGAAAAAGAAGTTTTGGTTTATTACGGGAATTCCTTCCGCAATAATGGTGGTTATTACCATCACTGCCTTGATGTCCTTGTTCTTCAAGTGGAAAATTTCCGTCGTCGGAATATCAGCCCTTGTTCAGGTCGTTCTTGCGGTTTGGGTATTGTTTGAAGGCAGTTTGGCTTTGAAAAAGTTTTTGAAGGAGGAAAGTAAGGTTGGCTAAAAGCCTACCTCACATAATAGCAGGAATAAGGCTTCACATTAAAGAATTCTTCTTGAAAGTTACGGGAAAATACTACAAGTTCCGTTATTGTTTGTCCTTTCCGACAATTCCGGACGGTCTGAGGGCAGAAAAGTGCATCAAGGGATTCAAGGCGGTGTCTGTTCCGATACCGGACGAAATATTTGAAGGTTGCGGGGTCGGAATCCTCGTTAATGAAGACGAACTTGAGGCTCTCTTAAAAGAATTTGAAGTTCGCTCAATCCCTGTCTCGGGAATTTTTGAAAGATGTGAGGATGGCTTTAAAGAGGTTAAAAGGTGAAAATCGGCATTCTCGGTTCGGGAAGTTGGGGAACTGCCCTTTCAATCCACTTTGCAAGGAACCGCTTTGAAGTCGTTCAGTGGTGCAAAGAACCGGAAATAGCGGAGAAAATAAACGCAGAAAGAAAAAATCCTGTTTACCTTTCGGAATTCACCTATCCCGAAAATGTAAAAGCGGTAAACGAGATAAAACCTGCGGTTGAATCTGCGGACATTGTCTTTTCCGTTCTACCCTGTCAGTTCACGAAAAGGCTGTGGACGGAATGGAAGGATTACCTTAAAGGAAAAAAACTGATTTGTGCAAGTAAGGGAATAGAAATCTCAAGTCTTAAAACTCTTTCTCAAATCTACCTTGAAATATTCAAAACCCTTGAGACCTACTACGTTCTTTCGGGTCCGACTTTTGCAGAAGAAGTTGCCAGAGGACTACCCACCGCAGCGGTAATTGCCAACGACAACGAAGAACTTTCTTTAGAAATGGTAAAGTCTTTGAACACGAAAACCTTAAGGCTTTACGCTTCAAACGATGTCAGGGGAGTGGAACTCGGAGGTGCTCTTAAAAACATAATAGCAATTGCGGTTGGAATCAGCGATGCCATGGGACTGGGAAACAATGCGAGGGCAGCACTCATTACGCGGGGACTTCACGAAATTAAAAAACTCGGAAAGGTTTTGGGTGCAAAAGAGTCAACGTTTTACGGCCTTTCGGGAGTTGGAGACCTCGTTCTTACCTGCACGGGAGAACTCTCAAGAAACAGACAGTTCGGATTAGCCATAGGAAGAGGAGCAAAAGGTATTGCTGAAAAGTTTGTGGTGGAAGGAGTCCACACGGTTAAGGCTGTTTACAACCTCGCAAAAAAGTTCGGTGTGGAAATGCCGATTTCGGAGGCAGTTTACAAAGTTGTCCACGAAGGAATTTCCCCTCAAGTTGCCCTTGAGAAACTCCTTTCAAGGCCGGTAAAAGAAGAGGACATTTAAATGGAAACAACCCTTCCATCACACCTTTTCTTAACGCCCCTTTTAAGAAAAATCCTTCCCTGTTTGACGGATTGCTGGCTGGTCGGAGGATTCGTTAGAGATTCTGTTGCAAAATTCAAAGGAAAGGAAGTTTTGGACGTTGACGTTTTGTGTAAAAGTGACGAAAGAATCGTTAACTGTTTTAAAGACCTAAAACTCAACTTTTCCGTTTTCCGATTTAAGAAAAACGGAAGAAAAATAACAAGGATTGCATCTTCCGAATTTACCGTTGACGTTGCCCTCGTTGAAGACCTTGAATCGGACCTTAAAGAAAGGGATTTCACGGTAAACGCCATTGCGGTTAAATGCTCCTCGCTTCTAACCCCGAAAGCCGTTGTCGTTGACCTTCACGGGGGACTGAAAGACATTGAAAACAAGGTCATAAGACCGATTGAAGGTTCGCTGATTAAAGACCCTTTGAGGATTTTAAGGGGAATAAGACTCAAAGTTGAAAAGAACTTTAACTACCACGAAAGTTTCTTGCTGAACTTAAACCTTGTTTCTCCCATGCTCTCTTCAATTCCCGGGGAAAGGATAAAGGAAGAAGCGTTTAAAGTGTGGAGTTCCGGTAAGTTCGTTGAATTTTTGAAAGAGGTTCTGACGCTTGGAATCTGGAAACATACCTTCGGTTCTGAGTGCATTTCGGTAAGTCCGGAAGTTGTAAGCGTGTTGAAAGATTTTAAATTGAGTTTCTCCTTCCTGTTTTTAAAAGAAAACCCAGAAACCGCTTTTAGAAAATGCATCTCCTTCGGACTCGGAAAAGAAACCGCAAATTCTGTCAGAAAGGTTTCGGCGTTCGTTTCCCTTGCTTTAAGGTTGTATGACCTTTTTGTTTCGGGGAAACTTGAGAAAAAACACGTTTTCAAAATCGTTAAAAACTTCGGAGAAAAAGAATACCTTCTCCTTCTTGCTTTCTTGAAGTTTTACGGATTAAAAAAAAGCGAAGAATTTGTTGAATTTCTGAAGGAAAAATCAAAAGAGTTAATAACAGTTGACGGAGAAGAAGTTAAAAGAATTCTCGGAATTGATAAACCTTCTCCGGTTGTGGGAAGGGTAAAAAATGTCATGGAATTCCTCCTCTTTTCAGAGGGCAAAAGTTGTAAGGGTTGACGCGGTAGTTTTTTGTGACGGTTCGTATTGGAAGGACTGTTTTGTTGTTTACGATGAAAACAGGGTGATTTCCTTTGAAAGGAGAATCTTTAAACCGGAAAGCGCTTTAAAACTGCAAGGAACTCTTTTTCCTCCTTTTATAAATGCTCACACTCATCTTGAATACTCGGAATTTGAGTTTTCTCCGGAAAAGTTTAGCGACTTCTTCCATTGGTTAAAGGAAATGATAACTTTTAAAAGGCAACTTTCTGATAAAAAGCAACCTTTTAAGAAAGGACTGAATCTTCTAAAAAGTGCAGGAACTGTTTACTGTGGCAACATTGCTTCTTTTGAATTTCAAGAAAATAACGGTTTTCCGGTGGTTTTAAACTTTTTTGAAGTCATCGGGAACGTTGAAAGACTTGAAAAACGGCTTTACTCACCCCACGCTCCTTATTCTGTTTCTCCGGAAAGCGTTTTAAAGATTTCAAGATTTTGCGAAAAAGAAGGATTACTGTTTCAAATGCACATAGCAGAATCAGAAGAAGAAAGAAAATTCCTGAAGGGAGAAGAAAACAGGTTTGAAAAAGAAATCAAAAAAATTACCGGAAGACTGGCAAAAGTTCCAAAGTGCAAAGACTACCGGGATTACTTTGTCAGAAACGAACTCCTAAAAGAAAACTTCATTGCAGTTCATTGCACAAATCTCACCCACGACGAACTTGAACTTCTTGTAAAACATAATGTTGGAATTGTTATGTGTCCGAGAAGCAACGTGTTCTTAAAAAATTCGTTTCCTCCCGTTGACCTTATCCTCGGTTATGAAAAACTTGCAATAGCAACAGACGGCATTTGCTCCAACACGGACTTAAACCTTGCAAACGAGTTGAAGTTCGTTTACGAGAGGTTCAAAGGTAAAGTCAAACTTAACGAAATCTTACCGCTAATTACGTGCAACCCCGCAAAGGTTTTGGGAATAGACTTAAAAGAACCCGTTTTCACCTACACGGAAAAAACTTCCGAGTATCCGCTGGAACTTTTGTTTTCTGCAGAGTTTAAGACCTTAGACCTGCGGGAACTTCCGTAAAACCAACACTAAACTTGATTTTTCCAAA
>CAZZKT010000047.1:0-8666 GCA_964654625.1 uncultured bacterium | reverse complement strand
GGGATGAAGGTTAAAAAAGAGGTTCGGGGAGTTCTGGAAGAACTCAGCGAATTCAGCTTTGAGCATTCCGAGTGGGCCGTTCTTGTTGAAGGAAAAAGGGACGTTGAGGTTTTGCGGTTTTTCGGCGTGAAGAACGTTATTCAAATGAAAGGAATGAATTATCATTCTCTTGCGGAGTCAATCTGCAAAAAGTTCAACGGAGTAGTTATTTTAACGGACCTTGACAAAAAAGGAGAAGAAATTTCAAAGAAATTGGGGAAGATTTTTAAAAACTACGGACTAAAAACCAATCTTTACTTTAGAAACAGGTTAAAAGAAGTCGGCGTAATTTGTATTGAGGACATACCAAAGGGGGAAGTATGGAAGAAAAAGAACTTGAAGCAGGAATTCAAAAAGCCTTTCAAAGGTTCAAGAAACCGCTCAAAGTAAGAGAAATAGCCAAATTTCTCGGTCTTTCAAAGGAAAAAAGGGAAGTTTTAAGAAACAAAGTAAAAGAACTTTCAAAAGAAGGAAAACTCGTTAAACTGAAAGGCGGAAAGTTCGTTCCTCCAGAACTTTTGGGACTTATCGTCGGGAAACTGTGCGTTTACAGGGAAGGTTACGGCTTTGTTGACCCGCTGAACGGCGAAAAGGGAGTTTTTATTCCGGCAAAGTCAATGGCAGGAGCGATGAACGGAGACCTTGTGGCGGTTAAGGTAGTCGGAGAAGACAAAAGAGGAAGAAGAGAAGGAAAGATTGTTGCCATAATAGAACGGGGAGTCAAAAAAGTCGTCGGCAGAATTGAAAAAGAAGGAAGACATTTCCTCGTCATACCCGAGGACAAGAGAATAAGGTATCCAATCCTTTTAATGAAAGAAGAAGCGGAAAAGGTAAGCGAGGGAGATTATGTCGTTGCAGAAATCGTTTCCTATCCTTCGGAAAAAACACTACCCAAAGGCAAAGTGGTTGAAAATCTCGGTAAAGGAGGACCAAAAATTGACGTTGAACTCATTATAAGGAAGTATGACCTTCCGTTTGAGTTTCCGAAAGAGGTTCTTGAAGAAGCGGAGAAGATTCCCGAGGAGATAAAGGAAGAAGAACTGAAGGGAAGAAAGGATTTAAGAGACCAAGTCTGCTTTACCATTGACGGGGAAAATGCAAGGGATTTTGACGACGCTGTAGCCATTGAGAAACTTGATAACGGCAACTTCAAACTCTTCGTCCACATAGCGGACGTTTCCCATTACGTTAAAAGAGGTTCTGCCCTTGACAAAGAAGCATACAGAAGAGGAACGAGCGTTTACTTTCCGGATAGATGTATCCCGATGCTTCCCGAAAAACTTTCAAACGGGGTTTGCTCTCTCAACCCCGGCGAAGACAAACTCACTTTTACCTGTGAAATGGAAATTAACAGAAGGGGCATCGTTGTAGATTACAGAATTTATCAGAGCGTAATAAGAAGCAAGGCAAGGCTAACCTACAGAATTGCCCAGAAGATTCTTGACGGAGACGAAGAAAGCAGAAGAAAGTTTCCGCACGTGGTTGAGCCTCTTCAAACGATGCTTGAACTTGCAAAAATACTGCGGGAGAAAAGAGAAAAGAGAGGTTCTCTGGACTTTGACCTTCCAGAACCGGTAGTTGTTCTTAATGCAGAAGGAGAACCGATAGACATTTACAAAGCGGAAAGGTGGTGGAGTCATCGGATTATTGAAGAGTTTATGATAGTGGCAAACGAAACCGTTGCAGAGCATATGTTTTGGGCTGACTATCCGAGCATTTACAGGGTTCACGAATCCCCCGACAGAACGAAACTGCAGGAGTTTCTCAACTTTGCGAAGTCTCTCGGTTTGAGAGTGCCGATGATTAAAACGGACGTTCAACCCAAACTTCTGCAAAAAATTCTTGAAGACGTGAAGGACAGGCCGGAAGAAAAGTTAATCAACTACTTACTTCTCCGAACAATGGCAAGAGCGAAGTATTCGCCGGACAACGTCGGTCACTTCGGACTGGCTTCTACTTGTTATACCCACTTTACTTCTCCCATAAGAAGATACGCGGACCTTGAACTGCACAGATTGTTAAAGCAGGCTTTAAGCAAAGGTTTTACTCCTGAAGAGGACGAAAAAACGAGGGAAAGACTTGAAATAATCTGCAAACACATAACGGAACGTTCAATCGTTGCGGAAGAGGCTGAAAGGGACGTGATTGAAATAAAGAAACTTTACTTTGCTAAAAACCATGTGGGAGAAGTCTTTGAGGCTATAATAACCGGTGTTTCGGAATTCGGCTTTTTCGTTGAAACCATTGAACAGTTAATCCCGGGGTTCGTTAGGGTATCCACGCTCACGGACGATTACTACATACTTTCCCAAAGAGACTACGCTCTAATCGGGGAAAAGACCGGTAAAGTTTACAGAATGGGAGACAGAGTGTTTGTCAGGTTGTTGAACGTGGACATTGAAGAAAGAAGGGCTGACTTTGAAGTGGTAGAGGTAGAAGAAGAGTGATTCCCCTTCGGGACATTAATCCGAGCAGGAGTTTCCCTTTAGTAACGATTTCCATCATAATCGTTTGCGTTTTGGTGTTTTTGTATCAAGTTTTACTCGGTCCTTACAACTTCGTGTTCGTTCACCAGTGGGGAGTTATTCCTTACGAGATAACTCACGGAACGGACATTCCTCCTTATGCTCCCGTATCTCCTTATCTGAAACTCATTACTTATCAGTATCTTCACGGCAGTTTTTTCCACATATTTGGAAACATGCTTTTCCTCTGGGTTTTCGGAGACAATGTAGAGGACAAACTCGGAAAGTTAAACTTTCTCCTCTTTTATACTCTCTGCGGAATATTTGCCGGACTTTTGCAGGTAATCTTTTATCCGGACTCTAAAGTGCCTCTGATAGGTGCTTCCGGTTCAATAAGCGGAGTTCTCGGAGCATACATGGTTTTCTTCCCGAGGGCAAGAATCGTTAGCCTCGTGTTCCTCGTATTTTGGATTACGATAATAGAACTTCCGGCGGTGTTCTGGATAGGTTTCTGGTTTTTTGCTCAAGCGTTTAATGCCTTGGTTTCCATCGGGCATCCCGGTGCTGGTGGAATTGCTTGGTTTGCGCACGTTGGAGGATTTTTGGCAGGATTTTTCATTGCCCGTTCCTTTAAAAAGGAAAGGGAGGCAGTTTTATGAAAACGAATACGATTCAGTTGTTTCACCTGCGTCCCTGGTCTTATTCAAAACTCAGAAGGGTTACCACCTGCGAGTTTGCCTTTTTCTGGCAGTATGTTTTAAACGTCAAACCTCCCCGCTCAGAAGCACTCGTAATAGGAAGTGGCATACACTACATCCTTGAAAAGGCTCTTGACGAGTCGCTTCTTAAAGGGTCTTTCGTCGGAGAAAGGAGGTTAAAAGAGTTTTTGTCAGAGTTTTGCGAGAGAGAAAAGATTAAAGAGGAAAAACTTTTGAAGTTTATTCCGAACATTTCCCGATTCGTTAAAGCCCATATAAGAAAACTTGATAAGGAATCGTTTGAAGTTATAGGAACCGAAAAGCAATTCGTTGTGGACGAGTATTTTGAACCCCTTAAAGAGTTCAACGACAAAAGGGCTTTCATAAGAGGGAAGTTAGACTTTATTCTGTTTAAAAACGGAACGGTTAAGGTGGTTGACCACAAGACAAGCATTGGAATATCAAATGTTGAAAGGGCTTTTACCCAACTTAAAATTTATGCGGTTTTGGCCATGGAAAGTTTACCTCCTGCAAGAAGTTTCATACTTGAACTTCACAACGTCAAAAAGGGTGAGGTTTCAAGGAGAATTTACGACATTGAACAACTCGTTGCTTTCAGAGAAAAGTTGAGGAAAAAGATTTTAAGCATTGAAGAGGCTTTGAAGGGAAAAGGCCCTTTATCTTTAAAACCCGCAACGTCAAAGAGCGTTTGCGAATATTGCGATTTTAAAAACATCTGTTGTTATGCGGTAAGGAATCATGGGAAAGTTTGATGTGGTTGTGGTAGGTGGAGGACTTGCGGGAGTTGAATCCGCTTGGTATGTTGCCAACAAAGGGTTTAAAGTTCTTTTGTTTGAAATGAGACCGAAAAAACTTACGCCCGCTCATAAAACCGGCCTTTTGGCAGAACTCGTTTGTAGCAATACTCTTGGCGGAAAGGACATAACCACGCCGAGGGGTTTGTTAAAAGCGGAAATGGAGATACTTTCTTCTTTGGTTGTTGAATCCGCAAAGGCAAACGAAGTTCCTGCGGGAGGTGCTCTTGCGGTTGACAGAGTGAAGTTTTCCAGATACATAACCGAGAGAATAGAAGGGCATCCGAACATAAAGGTCGTAAGGGAAGAGGTGGAAGAAATACCAGAAGAAGGAACCGTAAAAATAATCGCTACCGGTCCTTTGACTTCCGATAAGTTTTCCGGATTTTTGAAAGAATTTCTCGGGGAGGAAGAACTCTACTTTTACGATGCAATTTCTCCCATCGTTTACGGAGATACCGTTGATTATTCAAAGTGTTTTTGGGCTTCAAGATACGGCAAGGGAGGAGACGATTATCTTAACTGCCCCATGACCGAGGAAGAATACGAAAGGTTTTACAACGCCCTGATAAGTGCAGAAACCGTTCCTTTGAAGGAATTTGAAAGGGAATGTTACTTTGAAGGATGCATGCCCATTGAAGAACTTGCAAGAAGAGGAAAGAAAACGCTCCTTTTTGGACCTTTAAAACCCGTTGGAATCGTTGACCCGAGAACGGGTAAAACTCCTTATGCTGTGGTTCAGTTGAGGAAAGAAAACCTTGAAGGAACGTTGTTAAACCTTGTCGGTTTTCAAACGAAGTTAAAGTATCCGGAACAAAAAAGGGTTTTCAGACTCATTCCCGGACTTGAAAATGCGGAGTTTGCAAGATACGGCAGTGTCCACAGAAATACGTTTATAAATTCTCCCAAACTTCTTTTGAGGACGCTTCAGTTGAAAAAGGACCCCACGATTCTCTTCGCCGGACAGATAACCGGCGTTGAAGGTTATCCGGAGTCTTCTGCGACCGGGATTATTGCCGGGATAAATGCGGTCAGAATTTTGAAAGGGAAAGAATGCGTTTTTCCTCCGGAAAACACCATGATAGGTGGGCTTCTTAAATACATAACCTCTGCGGACCCGAAAAGTTTTCAACCGATGAACGCAAATTTTGGTTTGATAAAATCAAGTGTTAAAATTAGAAACAAACTTAAAAGGAGAAAGGTCATAGCGGAAATGGCTCTTGAAACGATGAAAAAGTGGAAAGAGGAGGTGGAAAGTTGAAAGACTTTATTTCCGTTCTTCAGATTGACAGGTTTTTCCTTGAGAACGTCATTCATCTTGCAAGATACTTGAAAGACCAGCAAAAGTCGGGAGAGAGGGAAACGTTCTTAGAGGGAAAGTCCGTAGCATTGTTGTTTGAAAAGCCATCAACGAGAACGAGGGTTTCCTTTGAAGTGGGAGTTCATCAACTTGGAGGACAGCCCATTTACATAGATGCAAGAACAACTCAAATTGCCCGGGGAGAACCGTTAAAAGATGTTGCAAGGGTTCTTTCAAGGTATGTTGATATGATAGTCGTAAGAACTTATGCCCAGAAGAACCTTGAAGAACTTGCCCTTTATTCGGAAGTTCCCGTAATTAACGCTCTTACGAACGAAGAACATCCCTGTCAAGCAGTTTCGGACATCTTTACCGTTTGGGAATATAAAAGGAACTTGAAAAATCTAACCCTTGCTTATGTCGGGGACGGAAACAACGTTTGCAATTCGTTGATAGTTGTTGCCTCCATGATGGGGATGAACGTAAGAGTCGGTGTTCCGAAAGGTTATGAGCCGGACCAAAAGTATGTTGAATTTGCAAAAAAACTTGCCGAAGAACAAAATTCGGAATTTTTAGTTACCAACGACCCGGAAGAAGCGGTTTCGCAGGCAGACGTGGTCTATACGGACGTGTGGACATCCATGGGAGACGAAGGGGAAGAGGAAGAAAGAAGAAGGATTTTTAAAGACTATCAGGTGAACAAAAAACTTTTAAGTCTTGCTAAAGAGGACGTTTTGTTTATGCATTGTTTGCCCGCTCACAGGGGAGAGGAAGTAACGGAGGAAGTTCTTGAAGGTGAAAGGTCTATCGTTTGGGAACAGGCAGAAAACAAACTTCACGTTCAAAAAGCGATTATGCTAAAGTTATTAAGATTAAAGAGGGGCGCCTATGGCGCCCTTTAAAATACATCGGGGAGGAGGGAGGGGGATGGGGGGATTATTAATAATAGTTCTCAATTTCTGCTTGTCAAGTTTACTCGCACTGTTATTTGCGTTGTCTTTTTTACCCTTTTCTGAAGTTTTCGGAAAGGAACTTTTCGTTTTCTGCGCAGCAGGAAGTAAAGAACTTGTAGAAGAAGTGGCAAAAAGGTTTGAGAAGGAAAAGGAAGTTAAGGTGATTATGAACGTTTCTTCTTCCGGGATTTTGGCAAAGCAGATAGAACTCGGAGCAAACGGAGACGTTTTTATCTCTGCAAACGAATACTGGATGAAGTATTTGAAAGACAAGGGAATACTGAAAACCTACTTTCCGTTTGCCCAGACAAAACTCGTTCTCGTTGCGAGAAAAGGTTCTTCTGTCAGTTCTTTCAACGAAGCGGAAAAAATAGCGGTGGGAGACAGACTTGCTCCGGTAGGCAGGTATGCACTTGAAACGCTGAAAAAAATTGGAGTTTACGATTCGGTCAAGCAAAAACTCGTTTTTGCTCCCACGGTAAGGCACATTACGGTGTGGGTCATTACCGGGAATGCAGACCTCGGAATCATTTACTATTCGGACTTTTTGAAGTTTAAGGATAAGTTGAAACTCGTAAAGATTTTTGAAGAAGACACCCACTCACCCATTCTCTTTTTCGTTTCGGGAATTACCGATAAGGCGGAGTCCAAAGAGTTTGTCAGAATGCTGATGGAACTTGACACGAAAACACTTTTAAAATACGGCTTTTTCAAACTGTTGCATTAAAGTCCAAAAATGCTTGATGCACAAGCGTTATATTCCATCAAACTTTCGCTTAAAGTTTCCTTCCTTGCCACTGCCTTCGTGTTCTTGACGGGACTGCCTCTGGCTTACCTGTTTGCTACGAGGAACTTTCGCTTTAAGAATTTTTTTGATGCGATTTTGATGCTTCCGATTGTTTTCCCTCCGACCGTTACTGGTTACATCTTGCTCGTTCTTCTCGGGAAAGAAGGAATTTTGGGAAAAATAATCTACGAAACTTTGCACTTCAGTTTTATTTTTACGTGGCAGGGGGCGGTGATTGCCGGTTCGGTTGCAAGTTTTCCGATTTTTCTAAAAGGGGCAAGAAGTGCCATTGAATCCGTTGATAAAAAGTTAATCTGGGCTTCTTACACCCTCGGGAAAAGTGAGGTTTATACTTTTTTTAAGGTAGTTTTTCCTCTTGCGAAAAGAGGGATAATTGCTTCCTTAATACTTTCCTTTGCAAGGGCAATCGGTGAGTTCGGAGCGACGCTAATGGTTGCAGGAAACATTCCTTTCAAGACAAACACTATTCCTTTGGAAATATACTCTGCCGTTTCCGGAGGGGACTTTCAAAAAGCGAACGTGCTTGCAGTTTTAATGGCCGTGATTTCTCTCGGAATCATATACACCGTCAACAAACTTTCCGGTAGCAGGAAATGGTAGAGGTTAACGTTAAGAAAGTATTTGAAGATTTTACTTTGGACGTGAACTTTAAAAGCGGTGCTTCTTTCACTGCTTTGTTTGCTCCTTCAGGTTCCGGAAAGAGTTTAACCTTACAGTGCATTGCGGGTCTTGTGAAGCCAGACAAGGGCAAAATAGTAATTGACGGAAAGGTTTTCTACGATAGCGAAAAAAACTTTTTCTTAAAACCCCAATTAAGGAAAGTCGGATACTTGTTTCAGGACTACGCTCTTTTCCCCCACATGACGGTGGAAGAAAACGTTTTTTACGGTGCAAAAGACAAACAGTTTGCAGAAAGACTTTTCGGGATTTTGGGCATAGAAAAGATAAGGAAGAGATATCCTTCAGAAGTTTCCGGCGGACAAAAACAAAGAACCGCTCTTGCAAGAGCCCTTGCGGTTAAACCAAGACTTTTGTTGCTTGACGAACCTTTTTCCGCTCTCCACAAGTCCTTAAGAGAAGTTCTTTATCAGGAAATTAAAAAGATAGCGTCCATGTTTAACCTCAAGGTGATTCTTGTGAGCCACGACATTGACGAAGTTTTTGAACTTGCGGAATACATGGTGATTTTAAGACACGGAAAGGTCGTTCAGGAAGGGAAACCTATGGACGTATTCTTTGAACCTGCGGACGTGGATACTGCAAGCCTTCTGGGGCATAAAAGTTTTTTTGAGGGGGTCGTTCTTGACCCGGAAACCGGAGAAGTTTTGGTTGGAAACAAAGTTAAGTTGAAGTGCAGGAAAAGGAGAGGACTAAAAAAAGGAGAAAGGGTCTGGGTGTCCATTTTGCCGTTTTCGGTTGCTTTGACCTTTTTTGACTCCGAGAACAAAATTGAGGTAAAAATTACAGACCTTTCCAGAAAAAGAGAGTTTTTGGAAGTAAAAGGACTTTTCCTGGGGAAAGAAATAACTTTTCACCTCCCATTTACCCTCTTACCAAACATCAACCTTGAAAGAGGAAAGGAAATAGA
>CAZZKT010000046.1:0-9176 GCA_964654625.1 uncultured bacterium | reverse complement strand
GAACTGCTGGCAAACATCGTAAGCAAGTGGATAAAAGAAGGGGGATTTGGGAAGTAAGCCCGAAAACGGGTATAATTTCCTAAAACAGTCCCGCTGGAGGTGAAGAATGAAAAAATTTTTAAGCGCCCTTCTTGTTTTTCTTCTTACCTCCGGAAGCGTAAGCGCTCAAGAGGTTTCAACCGCAGAGATTCTCAAAAGGTTGAAAGAACTTGAGGCAAAAGTCAAGAAACTTGAAGAGGAAAATAAACGGCTGAAAAAACTTTTGGAGGAAAGAACTACCGTTGTTTCAAGGAAAAGAACGAAGAACATAAAGGTTGAAGGAAGGGTTCTCTTTAGATTTTCCCAGACGGAAGACATAAAAGACTCTCAAGGAAAGTCCGTTTACGGAGACAGGAGCAACGGCTTTTCAGTCAGAAAAGCGAGGTTGAAGGTTCGCGGAAGGTTGAATGATGAAACATCGTTTCTCGTTCACATAAGGGCTGACAGGGGAAGTCAGGTTGAACTTTGGGACGCTTACATTAAACGCGAGTTTTCTTCATTCCCTTTAAGTGTGAAACTCGGACAGTTTAAGGTGCCTCTTTCAATGATTTACTTAAAGTCCGGAACAAAACTGTGGCTTCCCGAAAGACCTTTAGCCGTGAACAAAATTGCTCCGGTTTGGAGGGACGTTGGAGTTGAGGTTGAGTGGAAACCCGCTGAGAAAGCCAAGTTGATTGCTTCGGTAATTAACGGGGACGGTTGGACGCACGACAAGATTTACAACAAAGAAAGGGGATACGCTTACGTATTGGCGGTTGACGCAAAACCCGTTAGCAACGAGTTCTTTTCGTGGAGGTTGAGAATCGGATACGAGACGGGAAGGGATTCAAGTGAAAAACTCTCTTACGCTAACTACGGAGCGGTTTCTGTCAAAAGGCATCTTTGGGACGTTGAGACCGGACTGACTTTAAAAGAATTAGGAATTTCTTTTGAAGGAGGATTTCTCTACGACAACCCCACGGACGGAAGAGACGACAACGGAAACCCCGTAAATCTCGGAGATGCCAAGGGATATTACGTTCAGGCAAACTACGCCCTTCCGTTTGTAAGAAACTTGCACCTTGTTGGAAGATACTCGTGGCTTGACCCGAACGACTCTCAAGACGACAACCACGACCAAGAGTTCGCGACCTTTGGCTTTTACTACCTACTCAACGGATGGCAGGCTGTCTTAAGGTCAGCATACGTAATTGCCAACGAAAGACACGGAAAGGAAATCAACAACAACCTGTTCGTTACGGAACTTCAACTGCTCTTTTAAACCCTTGTAAGAGGTGAAGCATGAAAAACATTGAGCATCTTCTTAAAGAAGGTAAGGTCATTTCGCCGCCGAAAGAATTTGTTGAGTCTGCCAACTTGAAAGACTACAACAAAGAATACGAAAGGTTTCTTAAAGACCCCGAAGGTTTTTGGGCAAGTGTGGCAGAAGAACTCGTTTGGTTTAAAAAGTGGGACAAGGTGTTGGAGTGGAACTATCCCTTTGCAAAGTGGTTCGTTAACGGAAAAACAAACATTACGGTAAATGCCCTTGACAGACACGTGGAAAACGGCAGGAGAAACAAAGTTGCCTTTTTCTGGGAGGACGAGTTTGGCAACCAGAGAGTAGTAAGTTACGAAACCTTGCTTTCTTTTGTCAACAAGATAGCAAATGCATTAAGAAGAGCGGGAATTAGAAAGGGAGACAGAGTCGTAATTTACATGCCTTTGACGATTGAACTCGTTTCCGTAATGCTTGCTTGTGCAAGAATAGGAGCAATTCACTCGGTAGTTTATGCCGGTTTTAGTGCAAGAAGTCTGAGAGAAAGGATAAAAGATGCGGAAGCAAAAATGGTCATCACCGCGGATGCGGTAATAAGAAGAGGGCAAGCCATACCTTTAAAAGTCGTTGTTGACCATGCGATAGAAGGTCTTACCTTTGTTGAAAAGGTGGTCGTTCTAAGAAGGTTTGACCCTCCTTTAAAACTTGGAACGAAAAAAGAAGTTGACTTTTACGAGTTTATAGAGGGGGAAAGTAAATACTGTGAGCCGGAAAAGATGGATTCGGAAGACCCTCTTTTCATCCTTTACACTTCGGGTTCAACGGGCAAACCCAAAGGAGTTTTGCACACCGTCGGCGGATACATGGTCGGAACTTACTACACCTGCAAAACGGTATTTGACATAAAAGATGAAGATGTCTTTTGGTGCACCGCAGACCCCGGATGGATTACCGGACACAGTTATGTCGTTTACGGCCCGCTACTTGCGGGGGCAACCCAGTTAATCGTGGAAGGTGCTCCGGACTATCCCACTCCGGCAAGATGGTGGAAGTTAATAGAAAAATACAGCGTTACGATTTTCTACACCGCTCCCACTGCCATAAGGATGTTTATGAAAGAAGGAAGAAAGTATCCTGATTCTTGTGACTTATCTTCGTTGAGGCTTCTTGGAACCGTTGGAGAGCCGATAAATCCGGAAGCGTGGATGTGGTATTACGAGGTAATCGGAAGAAAAAGGTGTCCGATTGTTGATACGTGGTGGCAAACAGAAACGGGTGCGGTAATGATAACAACCACGGGCGGTTTACCGATGAAACCCGGCATAGCGGGCAAACCCGTTCCGGGAGTAGAAGCGGACGTTGTTGACGAAAACGGCAATTCTCTTCCTCCGGGAAGGGGAGGTTTTCTCGTAATTAAAAGGCCTTGGCCTTCAATGATGAGAACCATATGGAAGAACGAAGAAAGATACAGAAAATACTGGGAAACAATTCCGAACGTTTATACTGCCGGAGACGTTGCGGTAAAGGATGAAGACGGATACATAATGATTCTCGGAAGGGCTGATGACGTTATAAACACTGCAGGACACCGCATAGGAACGATGGAAGTTGAATCCGCAATAGTTGCCCATCCTGCCGTTGCAGAAGCTGCTGTCATCGGTAAGCCCGATAAGGTTAAGGGTGAAGTGATAAAGGCTTTCGTTGTTTTAAGGGAAGGTTTTGAACCTTCTAAGAATCTTGAAGCCGACATAAAAGACCACGTTAAGATGTGGCTCGGAGCGGTTGCAGTTCCTGCGGAAATAGAATTTGTTGATAAACTTCCGAAGACAAGAAGCGGTAAGATAATGAGAAGAGTTTTAAAAGCAAGAGAACTCAACATTGACCCCGGAGACCTTACCACCCTGGAGGAATGATGAAGGTTTGCTTTGGAGCAGACCACGGGGGATACAGACTCAAAGAAGTTTTGCTGAAATACGCAAGGGAATTGGGGTATGAGTGTATAGACTTTGGAACGTTTTCCGAAGACTCTGTTGATTATCCGGATTTTGCAATTAAGGTTGCCCTTGCTGTTTCAAGGGGTGAGGCGGACAGGGGAGTTTTGATTTGCGGAACGGGAATAGGAATGTGCATTTGTGCGAACAAGATTAAGGGAATTAGGGCATCTTTGTGCCACAACGAATACACCGCAAGAATGAGCAGGTTGCACAACGATGCCAACGTTTTGTGTCTCGGGGGAAGGGTTCTCGGAGAAGAAGTTGCAAAAGGAATTTTGAAAGTGTGGCTTGAAACCGAGTTTGAAGGAGGAAGACACTTGAGAAGAATAATGAAAATCCACAAACTGGAGGAGGAAGATGGAGCATCTTAAACTCGTTGACCCGGAAGTTTATTCCGCAATAAAGTGCGAGTATGAGAGGCAGAACAATCATCTTGAATTGATTGCTTCGGAAAACTTTACTTCCCTTGCGGTCATGGAGGCACAAGGTTGTTTAATGACCAACAAGTATGCGGAAGGTTATCCGGGCAAAAGGTATTACGGAGGATGCGAGTGCGTTGACATTGTTGAGAATCTTGCAATTGAAAGGTGTAAAAAACTGTTCGGAGCAGAACACGCCAACGTTCAACCCCATTCCGGTTCTCAGGCAAATCAAGCGGTATTCCTTGCGGTTTTAAAGCCGGGAGACACCATTCTTTCAATGGATTTGACCCACGGTGGTCATCTGTCCCACGGTTCCCCGGTAAACATAAGCGGAAAGTATTTCAACGTGGTTCACTACGGAGTGAGAAAAGATACCGAAACCATTGATTACGACGAAGTTTATGACCTTGCAAAAAAACATAAGCCGAAACTCATAATTTGCGGTGCTTCTGCATATCCGAGAATCATTGACTTTAAAGCATTTGCAGAGATAGCGGAGAAAGTTTCCGCTTATCTTCTTGCGGACATAGCCCACATAGCGGGTTTAGTAGTTGCGGGACTGCATCCTTCTCCGATTCCTTACGCTCACTTTGTTACCACCACCACCCACAAAACTCTGAGAGGACCGAGGGGCGGTGTGATAATGTGTAAAAAGGAGTTTGCAAAGGACATAGACAAAGCGGTGTTCCCCGGCCTTCAGGGAGGTCCTTTAATGCACGTAATTGCCGGAAAAGCGGTGGCTTTCAAGGAAGCACAGTCGGAAGAATTTAAAAAGTATCAAGAACAAGTTGTTAAAAATGCAAAGGTAATGGCTGAAGAGTTGATTTCTCTTGGGTTCCGCCTTGTTTCCGGAGGAACGGACAATCACTTGATTCTCGTTGACCTTACCGACAAGGGCATTACGGGGAAAGATGCGGAAACCGCTCTCGGAAAGGCAAACATAACGGTCAACAAAAACACCATTCCTTTTGAAACCAGAAGCCCGTTTATTGCAAGCGGAATAAGGATTGGAACACCTGCAATAACTACAAGGGGAATGAAGGAGGATGAAGCAAGGAGAATAGCGCAGTTGATAGCGAAAGTTTTGAACAACATTGAAGACGAAAAGGTTATTTCCTCTGTGAGAGAAGAGGTCCTTGAACTGTGCGGAAAGTATCCGCTTTATCCCCAGTTGTCCTTTTAGGAATACTTGCCTTTTTAGTTCTTGTGGTCCCGAACGGGCTTTACTCTGCCTTTGACAAGGACGAACCGAAGTATCTTGAAGCAAGTTATGAAATGGTAAAAACGGGGGACTACATAACCCCCCGCTACAACTACGAATTAAGGTTTGACAAACCCATTCTCGTTTACTGGTTGATAAGCCTCGGATACAAGGTTTTCGGAGTCAACGAGTTCGGAGGTAGGTTTTTTGTTTCGTTGTTCGGAGTTCTAACCGTTATCCTCGTTTATCTTTGGCTCAGAGAAGACAGAAAACTTGCACTTTGGAGCGCTCTCGTTTTGCTGTCCCTTGTGGACTTTGCGGTTATGGCTTCTACCGCCATGCCCGATATTGTTTTGACCTTTTTTATATCCGCTTCAATAATATCCTTTTACTTCGGGTTTTACGTTCTTTCTGCCGTGTTCTCTGGACTGGCTGTTATTACGAAGGGACCGGTTGGAGTTGTTATTCCTTCAATAGTCTTGGCACTCTATCTTGTAATGAAGAGAAGATTTAAAAACACCCTAACCGAAATTCCGATTTTCAGCATGTTAATTGCTTTCTGTGTCGTGACCTTGCCTTGGTATGTTCTTATTTTCATAAAGCACGGCTGGAACTTCTTTAAAGAGTTCATCATTTTTCACAACATTTATCGTTTTACTTCAAAGATTCCGGGACATCCTACCCACTGGTGGTATTACTTTGCCAATTATTTCTGGATTTTTCTGCCCTTTTCTTTGAGTTTCTTTTCTGCAATCAAGCGGTTGTGGAAAGAAAAAGAACTCGTAATGGATGACAAACTGCTCTTAAGTTTTTGCTGGTTTTTTTCCGTTTTCTTATTTTTCCAGATGGCAAAAACGAAGTTGGCTCACTATCTTCTTCCGGCTTTTCCCCCGTTTAGCGTCATAATCGCTTCGCATCTTTTGAAAGAAGAAGATTCCCTTACCAGGTTCGGAGGAAGTTTGTTGCTGATTGTTTTGGGGATGTTTGGAATTGCTTATCTGGTTTTTTCAAAAGCCCCGCTCATTTCTTTTGTTCTTCCTTTGGTCGTCCTCGGAGGTGGTGTTTACGGGATTTTGAGGAATAACTGCCTCAAAGTTTTCGTGACAACGTCAATTTTATCCTTTGTTGTTTTGAAGTTTTTAGTTTTGCCCTCCCTTGAACCTTTAAGGGCAAAACCTGTAATCGGTAAAGAACTGAAGAACTTGAAAGAAAAAAGTCCGGACCTTAAAGTTTACTTTTTGAACTACCACAGCCCTGAAGTTGTTTTCTATTATCGGTCCGGGAAAATCCCAGAAGTTGACTGCAAAAAAGCAAACGAAATTTTAAACTCCGAAGAAAAAGTTTTGATAGTTACGAGAGAAAACAGGTTAAAGTGTCTTAAAAATTACAAGATTTTGTTAAAGAAAAAGGAACTTTTGACAAAACACAACCTTGTAGTTTTGGGAGGCAAAGGGTGGAAAACTTCAGAAAAATCTCGGTAGTCATTCCCGTTTACAACGAGGAAGATAACGTTCGCCCGCTTTACGACAAACTTAAGAAGGTTTTAGAAAGCCTTGAAACGGAATACGAAATCATTTTTGTTAACGACGGAAGCACCGACAAAACCCAAGAAAGACTTGAAGAAATTTGCAGGAACGACAAAAGAGTAAAAGTTATTGAGTTCTTAAGAAACTTCGGGCAAACGCCTGCAATGGTTGCCGGAATAGACCACGCGGACGGAGATGTGATAATAACGATGGACGGAGACCTTCAAAATGACCCCGAGGACATTCCAAATCTTTTAGAAAAACTTTCCGAAGGTTATGACGTTGTTAGCGGATGGAGAAAGGAAAGGAAAGATTCAATAACGCGGGTAATTCCTTCAAAAATAGCGAACTGGCTCATAGGGAAAATTACCGGGGTTAAAATTCACGACTACGGATGCACGCTGAAGGCTTACAGAAGTTTTGCTTTAAAGAACGTAAATCTTTACGGAGAACTTCACAGGTTCATTCCTGCCATCCTTTCAACGATTATTCCTCCCACGAAAATAGCAGAAATTCCGGTCAAACACCATCCCCGGATTTACGGAAAGTCCAAATACGGCTTTTCAAGAACTTTGAAAGTTCTTGTTGACTTGGTTCTTGTGTGGTTTTTAAAGAAATTTATGCAAAAACCCATTCATCTTTTTGGAATTACGGGAATGATTTTTCTGTTTATCGGTGTGATTCCGTTCGTTTATCTTCTCTGTTTGAAACTTGCAGGTCATAGCATCGGCGGAAGACCCCTTTTGATAATTTCCGTTTTCTTCATTCTTTTCGGGCTTCAGATGATTACCACGGGAATCATCAGCGAAATTCTCTTGAGGATTTATTACGAATCTCAAAACAAAAGGCCGTATGTCATCAGGAGGACTATAAACGTTGAGAAAAATTAGTGTCTTCCTTGCGTTTGGAATTCCTTTTGTCTTTTTCGCAGTTTTTTACAAGGTCGGTGCGTTGAAAGTTTTGATGGATTCGGTTAAAAAGGGGAATCCCTTTTTTCTTTTTTTGTTCTTTCTTTTTTATTTTTTTTCCTACTTTTTGAGAGCCTTAAGGTTAAAACTTTTTTTTCCGGAGTTAAGAACAACTTTCCTCGTAGTTTGCATTTGCATACACACTTTTTTAAACAACGTTCTACCGTTTAGAAGCGGTGAGTTTTCCCTTCCTGCAATTCTGAAGTGGTTTTCGGGGATTGAAGCCGGAGAGGGAATTGGAGTTCTTGCGGGAATCAGATTTTTGGACGGTTTTGCCCTTGCGTTTGTCTTGTTTTTTGTTTCCGTTTTGGTGAGCAACTTTCAGGTAATCAAAATTATCTTTGCTTTTGTAGGGATTTTTCTTTTTTGTTTTGTGGTTGTTCTACTACTTTTAAAGTTGTTTTCAAAGAAAATTTCAATTATTGAAGAGATTGAGCGGAATTTGACGAGGACCGTGAAAGGTAAAGAATTCTTTGCCGGAATTTCAATTACCGTGCTTGTTTGGATTTCAAAACTTATTGGTTTTTCCTTTTTCTTAAAGTCTTTCGGATTTAAAGGAGGTATTTTTGAGGGTATGTTTGCATGCAGTTTCGGGGAAATCACCTCGGTTTTACCGATACACAGTTTTGCCGGTTTCGGAACTTACGAGACCGGAACAGTAATCGGCTTAAAACTTTTCGGAATGGAGATAAAAGAAGCACTTGCTTTGTCCTTTTTGCTTCATTCTGCCATACTTTTAACGTCTGCTTTTTTGTCTTTTCCCGCATACCTTTATCTGTTAAGGGTTAAAAAATGAGCGTGTATGTTACGCTTTTGCATTATCCCGTTTACAACAAGAACAAAAAGGTTGTTGCCACGTCTTTAACGACTCTTGACATTCACGACATAGCAAGGGCGTGTAGGACTTACGGAGTTAAGATTTACTACATTGTTCAGCCGATTGAAAACCACATATGGCTTGCCAAAAAACTCCTTTCTTTTTGGCAGAGCGGGCACGGAAGAGAATACAACCCGAGAAGGTGGCAGGCTTTACAAAACGTGAGGGTTTTTCCTTGCTTTGAAGAGGTTTTGGAAGATGCTATGAAAGTTGAAGGTAAAAGAATCAAGACGGTAGCAACTTCTGCGAGGGAGTTTGAAGGAGCGGTCAGTTATTCTTTTTTGAGGGAGAAAATTAAAGAAGGAGAACCTTTAATGTTGTGTTTCGGAACCGGGTGGGGACTGACCGATGAATTTATAAAGTCTTGCGACTATGTGTTGAAACCGATTTGGGGTCCGACCGATTACAACCACCTTTCCGTTAGGTCTGCGGTTTCAATAATCCTTGACAGACTGTTAGGAGAAAGGGATTAAAACCCCCGGCAGACAAAGCCGGGGGATATGGAAAATTACTTCTTCTTCTTTTTGAGAACCTTTTCGGTGGCTTCCTTGAGGTCTTTACCAGGTTTGAAAACAGGAGAAAGTTTTGCTGGAACTTCTACCCTGTCTCCGGTTCTTGGGTTTCTTGCAACCCTTGGGGCCCTTTCCTTCATGAGGAATGTTCCGAAGCCCCTGATTTCTACTTTATCACCACTACGCAGAGCCTCTGTAACTACCTTGATGAATGCGTTGAGAGCTGCTTCTGCATCTTTCTTCTTGATGCCTGCTTCTTTTGCAATCTTGGAGACAAGTCCGCTCTTCGTCATGTCCACCCTCCTCAAAGGTTTTTGAATCTTTTTAGTTTGAGAATATCACTTTAAACATTGATTGTCAAGCCTTGAGGAGAGTGTTT
>CAZZKT010000045.1:0-9279 GCA_964654625.1 uncultured bacterium | reverse complement strand
GATTACATTGAAAAACTAAAACAAAAAGCAAGCGTAAAGGTTTATTTGTGATAGAATAAAGGCTCAAAACCATAACAGGAGGGAACCATGGCTAAAATCTACTACGATTCGGACGCTAACTTGGAGTATTTAAAGGGAAAGACGGTTGCCATTCTCGGCTACGGTAGTCAAGGACACGCTCACGCTTTGAACCTTCGCGACAGCGGAATTGACGTTGTCGTAGGTTTGAGAAAAGGAAAGTCCTACGAAAAAGCAAAAGCGGACGGTTTTGAAGTCCTTACTCCCGAAGAAGCATCAAAAAAGGCTGACGTGATAATGTTCCTCCTTCCGGACCCGATTCAGAAAAAGGTTTACGAGGAATCCGTTAAACACAACCTTACAAGCGGAAAAGCCCTTGCCTTCGCCCACGGATTTAACATCCACTTCAACCAAATCGTTCCTCCGGACGACGTTGACGTTTTCATGGTTGCACCGAAAGGTCCGGGGCATCTTGTAAGGTGGATGTATAAAGAAGGAGCGGGAGTTCCTGCTCTTGTTGCAGTTTATCAAGATGCAACCGGAAGGGCAAAAGACATTGCCCTCGCTTACGCAAAAGCAATCGGAGCAACAAGAGCGGGTGTGATAGAAACGACCTTCAAAGAAGAAACGGAAACCGACCTTTTCGGAGAACAAGCGGTTCTTTGCGGAGGAGTTTCCGCCCTTATAAAGGCTGGATTTGAAACCCTCGTTGAAGCCGGTTATCAACCGGAAGTTGCATACTTTGAATGCCTCCACGAACTAAAACTCATCGTTGACCTTATTTACAAATACGGTCTTGCAGGAATGAGATATTCAATATCCGACACTGCAGAATACGGAGATTACACAAGAGGTCCGAGAGTCATTGACGAAAGGGTCAAAGAAAACATGAAAAAGTTGCTAAAGGAAATTCAATCCGGTGAATTTGCAAGAGAGTTCGTTTTAGAAGCCCAAGCAAACTTCCCGGTTTTAAACGCCTACAGGAAAAAAGAAAAAGAGCATCTTATTGAAAAGGTAGGAAAAGAACTCCGAAAAATGATGCCTTTCCTTGGAAAAGAGGAACTAAAGTGAAGGAGAAAGTTTTAAGAATTTCCGAAGGTTTAAAGGAGGAAATAAGGAACTGGAGAAGACACCTTCATCAATTCCCGGAAGTTTCCGGTAAAGAAGAAAAAACTGCAGAATTCGTTGCGGACAAATTAAAGTCGTTCGGTGTTGACGAAGTTTACTTCCGGTTTGCCGGAACGAACTCCGTTGTTGCTCTTATAAGGGGGGAGGGGGAAAAAACTTTCGGGATAAGAGCGGACATAGATGCCCTTGAAATAGAAGAAAAAACGGGTGCAGTCTATTCTTCAAAAGTAAAAGGACTCATGCACGCTTGCGGACACGACGCCCACACTGCAATACTTCTCGGAACTGCAAAGACTTTAACCGAGTTAAGAAAACACCTTAAAGGAAACGTAAAGTTGATTTTTCAGTCTTGCGAAGAAAAGCAAACCTGTAAGGGTGCAAAACACCTGGTTGAAAGCGGAGTTCTTGAAAATCCGAAAGTTGAAGCGATTATGGCAATGCACGTTTTTCCGGAAATTCCAAAAGGGTCAATCGGCATTCACAGAGGAACGGTTCTTGCATCTTCAGACGTTTTCAAGATAACGGTTAAAGGGAAAAGCACCCACGCGTCAAAACCACACTTCGGTAAAGACCCGATACTGCCTCTTTGCCAAGTAATTTCCGGCATTTATCAGGTCAGTTTGAGAACCTTAAACCCTTGCGAACCTTACGTTGTTTCGGTTTGTAAAATTTGCGGAGGCTCTGCGGAAAACGTTATTCCCGACATCGCGGAAGCGGAGGGAACTTTAAGGGCCGTAAGCGAAGAAACGAGAAAAAAACTTTGGGAAATAGTTTTGAAAGTGTGCGAAGGAACAGAAAAAACTTGCGGAGTTTCAATATCAGTTGACATTAAAGAAGGTTCTCCTCCCGTAATAAACGACCCCGAACTTTCTTCTTTTGCAAAGAAAGAACTTAAAAAACTCATCGGAGAAGAAAAAGTTATTGAACTTCACACCCCAACCCTCGGAGGAGAAGACTTTTCTTTTTACACTCAAAAAATTCCCGGCATCTACTTAAGGTTTGGAGTTGACAGCAAATATCCTTTGCACAGTTCAAAGTTTGACTTTGATGACGGAATTCTGTGGATTGGAAGCGCAGTAGAATCGTATCTTGCAATAAAATGGTTGGAAGGCTAAATTATTACGTGAAATCTTACGCGCCCGTAGCTCAACTGGATAGAGCGTGGGACTACGGATCCCAAGGTTGCAGGTTCGACTCCTGCCGGGCGCGCCATCATTTTACTCTGTAAACCACCATTTCGGGAAAGTCATCGTAAACCAGTTCAAAGTAAGTCTTGTCGTAAGCCCTGAGAATGAACATTTGATTAAACAGGGTTTTGAAAGATTCCCTTCCGAGCAGGTATCCCAAGAACCTCCCTTTTGCAGGAACAAACTCAACCATCAATCCTTTTCCGGTGCCGATTCTCTTAAACTTGATTCCGTCGCTCGTTCTGATTGCCACAAGAGAAACTTTCGTTAAACCTTCTCTCAGTTTTAAAATTCCGGACTCCGTATCCAATATTCCCCGCTCGCAAACTATGTTCTTACCGGCTCTTGCACAGGAACCAAGTTGCAGTATGTAAAGGTGAGTTCCCCTTTTCTTGTCAAAGTCCCACGTTCCGAAATAACTAATCCACGCAAACTTTGAAATTTCATCACCGGTAAAGACCCAAAAGACCGGATGGGTAAAGTTTCCCGAAACCTTTCCGCTGATTATTAAATCTTTAATTTCTTTCGGGCTTTTACCGCTTTTCATTAAGTCCTCTATTCCTTCGTTCCCTATGGTGGAGATAGACCTTATTACGTTGTGCGCAATCAAAGGAGAAGGAGTTGCAAAACTTACGGCCACAAAATATGTTTTCGGAGAACCTTGAGAACCTCCGTCGTGGAACACTCCCCGTTCGGAATAATACTGAATTGCGTAGCCGTAGTCCCACCAGGTCCAAATCCACGCATCTTCGGGAGTTATTCTTTTAAGGAGAGTGAAATCTTGGGCAAGAGCGGGAGAAACTTTCGGAGAAGACTTAATCTCAAAAGAGGGTTTGTTTGAAAGAAGGATGAGAATCGCAATCACTGCTCCGGAAACAAATTTTGCGTAGTTTTTGAACTTTTCACTTGCAAATTTTGAAACGAGGTCTCCGATAAATCCGAGTCCCATTCCCACAAAGGGAGCAAGATACATTCCGAACCTGTTTCCCCCTTTAAACGTTATCAATCCCACAAAGAAAAACGGCAAGAACACGAAAACTTGCTTTAACCTTAAAACAAGAAGAGCCAAAAAGCCCAAAAGACCCGCAACAAGAAGCCACTTGTTTCCGGCAACCAAAATGGCGGTTTTTCCGAAATCAAAGTGCTTGGCTTCGCTTATTGATATCAAAATGTTCGGAAATCCCGTTTTAACCGCCGTTTTTGATGCAAGAAAGAGGTGTTGATATGTCTGATAAACGAGTCCCTTAATGCCGGTGAAAAGAACCAAAGGATTGCTTAATACTCCGTAAACCGCAAGTTTTTTCAGCCCTTCCTTTCTTTCTTCGTAAATAGCGAGGATTCCATACACGACGAATATGGCAAGAATCAAGTTCGGATGTTCATACCACCAGTAGTAAAGTTCCGTTGAAATTCCCGCAAGAACGACGAACAGGTAAGGTTTTTTACTTTTCAAAGACCTGTAGAGCAAGGCACCTATCAAGAACGGAAAGAACAGGTTCAGGTTGTCCGTATCAAACCTCATAAGGGAAGTCCTTATCAGATAAATGAGGGAAAGGCTTCCGAGAAGGGCAGTTCCGAGACCGGTTATCGGTAATTCGCAACTGTAAAAGTGGAGGAGAACCGGAATCACGAACAAGACCGAAAGGGCTGTAAAGTAAAGGGCAACTTTTTCCACCGGAACCGAAAAGACCTTTGAAATTTCTCCGGCAAGCCAACTCTGCATCGGAATGGGCGAAGGATACGTCATGTTTTCAGTAATGTAGTTATCGGGAACATACTTCAGGGGGTCAACTTCTCCCGCTTTGTAGGTTCCTCTTGCCTTTTCTTTAGCCCACCTTGCAAAGTAGTAAGCGTCATAACTCGTAAAGAGTGGATTTTTGTTGAAGAAGTAGTTTTGAGGTTGTTTCTTCCAAGCAAAGTAATCGTCAAACCTTGCGTAAATGCCAACTCCTGCACAGAACAAAACGAGAAAAACAAGAACCAGTTTTTCCTTCATCACTTCCCCACCTTAACTATTTCACAAGATTTTACACAATCAAGGCACCTGATGCAGTTTCCGCTGTTCGGTGATTCAAAAATCCTGTGATTTACGGGACACACCTTTTCACACTTTAAACATTCCCTACACCTGCTTTCCTCAACGGAAAACTTCCACAGACTGACCGAATTGAAAAGCGAAAACAACGCTCCGAGGGGACACAAAAACCTGCAAAAGGGTCTTTTCGTGAAAATTGAAAGGTAAACTATCGCAAATGCTATGCCGAACTTGAAAAGAAAGAACGCTCCGGCAAGTTTCAACACATAACTGCTTACAGCGACCCAATAAATTCCGGCCTCAACGGTGCCGACGGGACAAATCATGCAGAAAAAGTGCTCGTGAAACATTAGCGGAAGAACAACAACACCGAGGACAAGGGAAACATACCTTCCGAATCTTAAAAACTTTGGAAGTTCAAACTTAAACGAAGGAATTTTGTAAAGAACTTCCTGAAACAAACCGAACGGACACACCCAACCGCAAATCCACCTGCCGAAAAACACTGCGGGGAGTAAAACGAGTCCTATCGCAAGGAAGGGAAACTTCAGAATGCTGAAAAAGTGGGAAATCGTTCCGATGGGACAGGAAAAAACGGCGGAAGGACACGCATAACAGTTCATTGCCGGAAAAGGAATGCTCTTCAAAAAGCCAGTGTAGAGCCTTCCGACAAAAAAGTTGACAAAAGAAAGGTTCAAAAGTAAAGCGGAAATTCCCTGACTTATTCTTCTCAATCCCTTATACCTATGCAGGAAAGACACAGCACTTTTCCGTTGTTCCAAACGATTTTGAAGTCTTTTTTGAAAATTCCGATTCCTAAAAAGCACACGCAAGTCAGAAGGAAAAGCCAAAAAAGTTTTTTCAACCCAGTTCCTCCAGAATTTTATCCACTATTTCCCTAAAGGACTTTGCAGGAAGGGATTCCCTGTAGTAAGCGGTCAACGGCTTTCCTGAATCGCCGGATTCAACCACTTCAACGCTCATCGGAATTCTTCCGAGAAACTTCACGCCGTATTCCTTTGCGGATTGCTCCGCACCGCCCCTTTTGAAAATGTCAACTTCTTTCCCGCAGTGAGGACACACAAAACCGCTCATGTTTTCAATCACGCCGATGACTTTAACGTCAACGAGTTTTGCAAAGTTTATTGACTTTCTGGTGTCAAGAAGGGCAACCTCTTGGGGAGTCGTTACAATCACAAATCCGTCAAGGGGTTTGAGAAGTTGAGCAACGCTGAGGGCTTCGTCTCCCGTTCCCGGGGGAAGGTCAACCACGAGGTAATCAAGTTCTCCCCAATCAACCTCCGCAAGGAACTGCTTTATGGCCTGGTGCTTTAAGGGTCCTCTCCAAACGACGGGCTGGTCAGGATTTTCAAGAATGAAAGCCATTGAAACTACTTTGAGATTCGGAATGTCGTCCGGAACGAAAGGTTTTATCGTTTGAGAATCGTAGTCCGCATAAAGCCTTTCTCCTTCCGCTCCGAGCATTTTTGCAACGTTCGGCCCGTGAATGTCCGCATCAAGCAGTCCGGTCTTGTAGCCTCGCTGGGCAAGTTCAACCGCTATGTTGGTTGCCACCGTGGTTTTTCCTACTCCTCCCTTTCCGCTGAGTATTCCGAACCTTTTTTTGATTTTTGAAAGACTGCAGATGAGTTTGGCTTCAAGAGGGTCTTTTGCGCTTTCGCACTTATCCTTGAATGCACACTGGGAACACTTTTCGTCAAGTTTCGTCATTTCTCATACCTCCCGAGGGTTTTGTTGACGATTTCAAAGAGTTTTGGATAAACGTTCGGGGAAGCACCGACTATGTTTCCGCTTTTCAGAAAGTTCCTTCCTCCTTTAAAGTCAGAAACCTTGCCTCCTGCTTCTTCTATCAGTAAAACTCCCGCGGAAATGTCCCAAGGAGAAAGAGCCATCTCCCAAAAGCCGTCAAAGATTCCCCTTGCGGTGTATGCAAGGTCAAGGGCAGCAGAACCGCACCTTCTCACCGCAGAAACGCTGAGGAATATTTCCCTGAAAGACTTGAGGTAGTCGTCCAAAAATTCTTTTGCCCTGAAGGGAAATCCCGTTGCTATCATTGCCGTTTCAAAACTTCTGTTGCTTACCCTTATCCTTTCTCCGTTAAGATAGGCTCCGCTTCCCTTTTCCGCAGTAAAGGTTTCGTTTAAAACTGGTGCATGGACAACTCCGACAACTAATTCTCCGGAAACCTCAAGGGCAACGGATATTGAAAACATTTGGAGTCCCTGAATAAAGTTCTTCGTTCCGTCAAGGGGGTCAATATACCAGCGGAACTTTTCCTCTTTTTCAAAAACTCCGGACTCTTCAGCCACAATCGTATGGTCGGGAAAAGAAGATTTAATCGTTTCCACGATTACCATTTCGGAAGCAGTGTCCGCTTCAGTTACGTAGTCGTTCGGATTTTTAAGTTCTGCTTTGAGTTCCGAAAGTCTTTGATAATACTCCAATAAAACCGCTCCCGCTTCTTCCACTGCCTTTAAAGCCACGTTCATATAGTCCTTCATTATTTAGAGCCTCCCTTTCAAAGAGGAAATGTAATATCTTCTGAAGAAATGTTCAAGAATCCTAACTTTACCGTTTTGTCTTCCTCGCTGTGAAAGTCAGAACCGCCCGTCGTGTAAAGTTTAAGGTCTTGAGCCATTTGCCTTAACGCAACCACAAGGGAAGGTGTGTGCCTGTAGTGGAAAATCTCAACGCCGAGAAGACCGGCGTTCTTTGCTTTTTTCAAAAACTCGTAGAGTTCTTCAAGGTTCAATCTCAGCGTTGAGGGATGAGCAACAACGGGAATTCCTCCGCCTTCTCTGATGAGTTTAATCACCTCCCTGAAGTCCAGTTTTTCCCTGTGAACTCCGAGGGAAGAAAGAAAGTCAAGGGCTGACTCCCTGTCCTTGAAAGTTCCCGTTTCAACGAGATACCTCGCAACATTGGGCTTTCCGAAGTTTTCTCCCCACATTTTTTTAAACTCCTCGTAAGAAACACTTATTCCGAACTTTGCAAGTTTTTCAACAAGTTCACGGTTTCTTTTCACTCTTGACGCGTGGGAAAACTCTACAAGGTGTTTTATTGAAGGTGAATCGGGGTCAATGTAGTATCCGAGAATGTGAAGTTCCCTTTTGACTTTGCCTTCTGTTGGAATCTTGGCGGTTACCTCTATTCCGTTTATGAACTTGATGGAGAGTTTTTCTGCAGTTTTTCGTCCTTCTTCAAGTCCGGCGGTTGTGTCATGGTCGGTAATGGAAACTACCTTCAGGTTGTTTTCTTTACATTTTTTCAAAAGTTCCGAAGGACTCAAAGAACCGTCTGAAGCGGTTGAATGCATGTGAAGGTCTATCTTCTGCAAAGATAAGCGGTCCACTCTTTTTCCCTCATTTTCTTGATTATCCTCAAAGCGTTTCCGAGCATTTTCTCAAACTTTTCCTCTTGGGTGGTCAAAATCCCGGAAAATATTGCCCAATCTTTTACCATTGAAACGACCTTTTCTAAAACCTTTTCAAATGCAAGTATGTCAAGATTCGCAACCACCACGTCAAAATTTCCGTTCACGCACAAAACGTCTCCGACAAAGAACAGGATATTAACTCCGTTAAGTTTTGAATTCCTCAAAACTTCCCGAAGGGAATTTTTGTCTATATCACACGCAAAAACCTTTTCAAAGCCGAGTTTTTTGCCGGCAATTGCAATAATTCCGCTTCCGGTTCCGACATCAAACAAAGTTTTACCCTTACTTTCAATTTCCTGAAGGAGCAAAAGACACATCTTGGTGGTCGGATGAGTGCCGGTTCCGAAGGCAAGTCCCGGATTGATGCAGATTTCAAGTTCCTTGTGTCTCCGCTTCCAAGGAGGAACAACGGTTATTTTGCGGATTTCTTGAGGAGTGAAGTATTTTTTCCAATTTTCGTTCCAGTTTTCTTGGAAAATAACTTCTGCGTTTTTGAAAATTTTCAGAACTTCGTTCGTTTTTTCAAAGTAAGCGTTGAAAATTACAGTGTCGTTCTCTTCAACGATTTCAAGTCCCTTGCAGTTAAGAAAAAATAAAAAATCCCTTGCTTCCTCAAATACTTCCCTGTCCACCTTGAAGGTAACTTTCAAGTATTCTTGCATTTCAGCTTAGCGGAAGGGAAAGCAAGTATCTGCCCTTTGGAGAACTGGCAGGCTCAATCCCTATGAAGGTGGTTTCGTTTACCTTTTCTTTGGTGAACTTCTGACTGGGATAGAAAACAAACCTCGGAGAAACTTCGGAAATCAAGTTTTTAATTTCCGGAAGTTCCGGTTTTTCCGGCAGGAACAGAGCATCAAGGGTTTTGAGAGCAAGTCTTTTCATGAATTCTTTTACAATAAGAAAATCGTCAAGGAAAACGGAATTCAAAATCTTGTTGTTGAACTTCCTTCCGGACTTTGCCCACTGAACCCTCGTTAATTTGAGAGTTACCGGGTTCAAATAACCACTTATTCCCGAAAACGTAAATCCTTCCTCGGGTAAAAGAAAAACCCTTGAAGCAATGTCTATTCCGTCGCAGCTTCTCAAAACTTCGGGATTATCACCCCTACCCCTTACGTAAAACCACGTTTTGTTAATCTTCACGGAAGACTTCAATTCGGGACACAGAACAACAAAGACTTTGGCTTCGGTAATTGAAGTCAGGTCATCAAGAAGGCTTGAATCTCCCCGAAGGCTTCCAAGAACAAGGACCTGCGAAGGCATTCAAAACCCTCTGAGGGAAAATAAAAAAATAAATGGTGCGGGAGGCGGGATTTGAACCCGCACGCCCGTGAAGGGCACCGCCCCCTCAAGACGGCGCGTCTGCCGATTCCGCCACTCCCGCAAACTCACTGGAGGAATATAAAACTACCATTAAAAATTGTCAAGATTTTGTTGGTAATCAGGTGTATGAG
>CAZZKT010000044.1:0-9732 GCA_964654625.1 uncultured bacterium | reverse complement strand
CCTGAAGTTTGATAGAATTGTAGCATAAGCAAAGGTTTCTCCGAACCGGAGGAGGGTTAGAAATGAAGGAATATGTAAAAGTTTTGGGAGAGGTAATTCAAAAAGCACCAGAACTAAAGGGCGTTCAAACGGGCGTTAAGGGCCTTGACGAAATGTTTTACAAGGTTGAGTGGGAAGACGGAAAGCCTGTAAGAAAACCTTTGGGAGGAATTCCAGAATATGCTGTTGTGAACCTTACCGGAACTCCGGACACGGGGAAAAGCCTTCTTGCGGAACAGTTTGTCATAAAGCAAGCGAGTCTTGGGAAAAAGGTTTGTTTTGTAACCGTTGAAAGTCCGGCGGTTTTTGTCGCAGGCGGGTTAAGAGAGCGGGCAAAGGCTATGGGAGTAGACTTTGAGAGTGTTGAAGATAACATAGTCATCATAGATGCTGCAAGCAATTCGCGGTTAAGGGAAGATATTCCTACCCTTCTTGATACCCTTGCTCATGCTTACAGAAACTACCATTGCAGTAGAACGGTAATAGACTCAATCACGGGCATCTTTGAAGCCAAAGAAATGCTTGCCCGGTCCGTGGTTAGGGCTTTGTTCAACTTTATGAAAAAGTGGTATCAAACTGCCATTTTCGTTTCCCAAAAAAGGAGCGGACACGAAGAAATTTCTGCGGAAGCAGCTGGAGGATACGCAGTTGGTCATATCGTTGACTGCACGATAGTTCTTTCAAAGGAAGTCCTTCTAAGCCTTTCAAGGGCAAAAACTTTCAAGAAAGAAGTCGGAGATATTGTAAGGCTTCTAAGAATTGACGGCTGCAGACTTTGCGGACACGACACAAGAATCCACATAATGGAAATAACAGACCTCGGACTGATTGAAGTTAAAGAACCTCTTGTTGACTACTTGAGGAAAAGGGTATGAGCAAGAAGCGAGAAGATTCCAGCAAGTATGACGGAAAAGACAATGTTTAAAACGAATCCCGCCTTCATCATGTCTTTCTGAGTTAAAAGACCGGTTCCGTAAACGATTGCGTTCGGAGGAGTTGCGACCGGAAGCATAAAGGCGCAAGAAGCGGAAATTCCTGCCGGCAGAGCGAAGATTACCGGAGGCAGGTTCATTTGAACGGCTGACGAGCCGAGAATGGGAACGAAAATTGCTGCCGTTGCGGTGTTGCTCATTAATTCTGTTACAAAAATCATGAACATTACAACCACAAGCAAAGCAAAAAACAAGGGTAAAGTTTTGATAGCATTGGCCAGAACACTTGCTATTAACTTACTGGCTCCCGTAGTTTTCAAGACTTTTGATAGGGTAATTCCACCGCCAAACAAAAGCAAAGTTCCCCAATCAACTCCCTTTTGAATGTCGTTCCAATCAATAGTTTTCAGAACAACGAGTAAAATTACGCATCCTACTGCAATTACGGAGTCAAAATACTTTCCAACGTCTAAAATTGAAGACAGTTTTTTACTAAAAAGCCAAAAACTTACGGTGAGAATAAAAACAATTAACACCGTTATTCGTTCTTTGTTCCACGAAAATTCAAAATCTTCCAGTTTTAAACTCACCCTTTCCTTACGCAGAGGAAACATTAGATACAAAACCAACACCAAAACGGGAAACAGCACGAGGAAAACTGGAAAAGAAAACTTCAACCACTCCGAAAAGGACATATCAAGATATGCGGAAGTTATGCCGTTTGGAGGACTTCCAACGACCGTTGCTATTCCTCCGATGCTGGCAGAGTATGCAGTTCCAAGAAGTAAGAACTTTCTAATATTCTCTTCCGTTCCGACCGCTCCTGCTATTCCGAGGGCAAGGGGAAGCATCATCGCGGTTGTAGAAGTGTTGCTTATCCACATTGACACAAGAGCCGTAGCCAAAAACACACCCACACAGGATAAAATCACAGAACCTTTTGCAGAAGAAACGATTTTAAAAGCCACAAACTTGTCTATCTTATGTTTGCTTAAGGCCGTTGCAAGGACAAATCCGCCGAAAAACAAAAATATTATCGGATGGGCAAACGAGGAAAAACTGTCTTTCACGTTCAAAACACCAAGGCAAGAAGAAAGAACCGGAACAAGAAGAGCAGTGATTGAAAGGGGAATGAATTCTCCAATCCACAAAACCGCAGTTGTGAGTAAGATAAAAAGCCCTGCCCTTGGACTTTCAGGAATCGGCAAAAACCAAACCGCGAAAGGAACTACAAGCAAAAGTTTCTTGAACATACATTAATTATACCACAGCATATTTACTGTTCGTAACAAACCACAATTTCTTCTTCCCTAATGTTTTCAACGAGCAGGAATTCCCTTTTTCCTTTTTTAACTTTTCCTTTTACCTTTTCAAGCAATGAATCTTTTACAACGCAAATTCCTCCCACATGGCCAGAAGACTTCTTTAACAAAAATTCGTTCAATCCGTATTTTTCCTTCCACTCGTTCCACAAAGACAAAGGAATGACCCTTAACTTCCTGTTCCCGCAGATGATTCTTATAAGGTTTCTCTGCAAAGCACTTCTCAACCACCTTAACTTGGAATCCCTGGTCAAGTTTTTAACTACAACCTCTTCAAGGGTTGACTCCGAAGTCAAATACTCACAAACGATTTTTGCTATTTCGTTGATTCTGTCCGGAACGATCTCCGTTTCACCGTTGAGAGTTATCTTCCTGTGTCTTGAATCGGGAAAAATTTTTGCCGTTATTCCTTCAAGTCTTTGGCTTTTGTCAACGATGCCTCCGATTACTATTACCGTATCGTGAGAAACTTCTTCGTGGGAAAACTCTTTTTCTCCTTGGGGGTCAAGAACTATCACGGAATCGGGTTCAACATTTTCCAAAATTGCGGTTTTTATGGAATACTTTTTAAGAAACTCGTTGCTGACTTGATTGTTTCCTATCAGGACAAAGTTTTCCGGAGTGAAAAAGTTTCTTACAACCGAAAATGCCATGGAAGTTTGAACGAAAAGGCTTTTCAGTTCGTGATTTTCCAAAAGGCCCGACAGAGTAAAATCCACCGCTATCTTCGGATACTTCGGAAGTTCAAGGTTTAGAGGTTTTCCTCTTTTTGAGATTAAAGCGTCCGGTTTTTCGTTTCCGGTGAATGCCAGTAATCTTAAAGAACCTTCCGTGTCAACGACCTTTCCCGACTTAAAATCTTCTCCTTTTTCAACGCAGAGAAGTTTTTTTGAAATCCCGTAAGCAATTCTGTTTAAGATATCTCCCGACGGAGGATTGAAAGCAAGGCGGGGTTTTTCAATTCCGAGTTCCAGCAGTTTTTCCGCAAGAATTTTTCTCGGTCTTGTAAACTTCATTCTTACAGAAGTGGTTTCATAATGACTATGCTTGACTTGGGATTTTTGAAAATTCCGCTTTTTGTGAAGATGGAAACGAAAATGTCGTATTCCGGAACGTATCCGAACTCCTCTATTCCTCCGTGTTTGTAAAGAGGAGTGGTTGCTTCTTTCCAGTCAAACGTGTCTCCGACCCATTCCAAAAGGAGTATTCTTCCTCCGTCAAAGGTGTAAACGTTTCTCAAAATTCCGGGAACAACGTTTTTGTTTTGGGAAAAGAGAACTTCAAGTTTTCCGTCTCCGTCAAAGTCAAAGAGTTTCGGCTTCGGAGTAATGTAATAACTGATGAGGTTGTCTTCTTCATACCAGTAGATGCAGTTTGGAGAAGCACCTATCTGAATCGGAGAACTCCAGACCACTTTTTCACCGGAAGAGACTTTGAGGAAGTATTCCGAATCGTAGTAAACGAAATACCTGTTCTTGTTGACATTTAGAATCTGGGCGCTTGATACTTGGAATCCTTCGGGAACTTTTACTTCTTCAACAGGTTTTAGTTTGTTTCCTGAGATTGAAAGTTTGTAAACCTTCTTCCCGAAGAACTCCCCTTCCTTCTTGCTGACTTCTTGTCCGTAGATTGTTTCGTTTAGGCCGTCTCCGTTTTCATCAAAGCCGGAAATAATGAAACTTGAGGTGGCAAGTTTTACAAGTTTTCTTCCCTTTATCCTGAAAACACCGGAAATAACCCTCTTCTCGCTTCTGTAAAAGCCGTTAATGAGCAGTTCGGGCTTTTGGTCTTTGCCCATGACGTAAGAAACGTGGAAGAGGTATGACTCCGGAAACGGATTTTTGAAAGAATAAAGAAGAGTAATTCCGTAAGAGTTTGCCCTGTAAACCTTTATGCTGTCTTCTTCAAGAACCACTATTTCGCTTCTTGGTTCGTTGTCAAGGTTAACGACGCACAAACTCGTTGCATGTCCTTTTAAGTTCTTCACCACTTTGTTTTCCGCTCCCACGAGAGCCGAGAAAGAAGAGACCGGCGAGCCGTTCCAAGGGAATATCTTGACGAGTTTTTTCATACTGTCATAAACGCTGACTCCGAGGGACGACACCACGAAGTATCCGTCGTAGTCCGTCAGTTCCGTTGTAGGAACTTTTCTTTTAAAGTCCGAGGGGAATCTCAAAGAATACTTCTTCTTGAATTCCTCTCCCTTTTTGTAGTCCGCAAGTTTTAAAAACGGAAGTTTTTCCCTTATCTCGGAATAAAGACGCTTTCCTTTCTGGGAAGTAAAGTCAAGAAAGAGAATGCTGTTGTATAAGAGTTTTTCAACCTTTTCTCCGACGAACGGATTTCCGAGGGTGGGAAGGGCAATGCAGTATTCCTTTCTCACTTCCCTGACCTTCAACACGGAACCCGTCTTTTCCGAAATGAAGGTATCACCCACGGAAATGCCGTCCTTTTTGCCGAGGTCTATCAGGTATCCGTCGTAACTGTTAAGCACAATCATCCCTTTCTTTGGAGCGAAAGTTTTCCCCAAAAAGTAAACGACATTTTCAACTCCTTTCAACGACACTTTCTCCGGAGTTTCCTTCGGAATGTAAGGAGTGTAAGTTTTTTCCTCTTTTTTAAACGGATTTAAACTTCCGATACAGTCAGAAAGTAAAACCGTTAGAACTATCAAAAGTAAAAACCTCTTTCCCATAGCCTATCCTCCGAGAATAAAGTCAACGGGATTTCCTTTAATTCTTCCGCTCATTTTAAACCTTTCAAGGGATTTATTACAGTGGCAGTTCCTGTTTAAACCGTTTAATCTTTTCACTACCCTTTTTACGATTTCGGGAAACAAAGAGACCGCTCTTTCAACCTTTTCCTTTTCCTCTTCGGGAAGCATTCCCTCAAAGAGAACTCCCGGCTCAAGGTCAAGTTCTTTTATGCATTCTGCGTAGTTGGTTATGTAGCAAATCGCTCCGTAGCACATTTCAAGTTCTTTTGCCAGAAAAACCTCCGGGCACAGGGTCATTCCGACGAGGTCAACATTTGCGAGTTTTAAAAACTTAACTTCGGAACAAGTTTCAAGGCGTGGTCCTTGAGTGCAGGCATAAACGCAACCTTCGTAAAATTCAACTTGCAATTCCTTTAAGACCTCTTTTACGACACTCATAACTTGAGGACAGAAAACAGGATTCTGCCTTATGAATCCTATTCCCGTTCCTTCAAAGAAGGTGTTCTTCCTGCTGGTGAGGTCAATGACGTCTTTCGGTATTGCAAAACTTCCGGGGTTTATTTCTTCCCGCAAAGTTCCGGGACCAGTCCATGCAAGTATCCTTTCAACTCCCAAAACCTTTGCGCAAAAAATGTTTGCCCTGTAGTTCACAAACGGAGCGGAAATTTCGTAGTCTTTTTCTCCGTGCCTTGAAAGGAAAAAGTATTCAACTCCGTCCGTTTCAATCAGGTAAACGGGTGAAGAAAGTCCGAAAGGAGTGTCAATTCTTTTTTTCCACAAAACCTTGCCGAACAGTTCTTTGTCAATGTGGTATGCAGAACTTCCGCCAATCACCATGAGTTTAGCCACGGTTCCTCCGAATGTCCGGAGGTTTCAGCCTGTGGAGTTTCAACCGTTCAAAAGCCATTTCTCTGACCCAATCAATGTCCTTTCTGTATCTCTGAACGAACGGGTCAATGGAAATTCCTCCCCTCGGATTAAATTCACCGTAAACTTCAAGGTAAAAAGGTTTGAGCAAGTTGAACAGGTCGTCCGCTATTACATTAACCACTTCTTCGTGGAAACCTTTGTGATTTCTAAAGGAAAACAGATAAAGTTTCAAAGACTTACTTTCTACCAGCCACTCGTCGGGAATGTATTGAATGTAAATGACAGCAAAGTCCGGCTGTCCCGTAATCGGACAAAGGGTCGTAAACTCTGGGCAGTTGAAAGAAACCCAGTAGATTTCTCCCCTGTGTTTGTTTTCAAACCTTTCAAGAACTTCGGGAGAATAGGTTTGGGGATACACGGTTTTCTTGCCGAGGCTTTTAAACTCCATCTTACCTCCGGTTACAGGGAAAATCCCTGTGAAAGGTCTTTTTCAAAAACCGCTTTCTTTCTGTAATTGTGAACAAATTTCCATCCTTTTTCAACAGCCGATTTTAAGTCGTATCCTTTAACCACATAGCAAAGAATTGCACTGGCATAAGTGCATCCCGTTCCCCTCACCGGAAGGGTATTCTTCTTTTTCCTTCTTTCCCAAATTGTCCTTCCTTCCTTTACGAGAACGTCTTTTACAAACTTTCCTTCTTCTATTCCCTTAATGAGAACGTATCCTTTGAAATCGTCCAAAAACGCTTTTAATTTTCGGTATTCACCGAAGTTTGGTGTTAAAAGGAGTGCTGACTTAAGAAGAGGTTTTATCGGTGAAAGGTCGTCTATAAAAGTTTTTCCGAATGTCGGAGATAGAACCGGGTCAAAAATCAGCGGAATGTTTTCTTCTAAAGCCAATTTTGAAACAAAGTCGTTTACGAAAACTTCTTTGTGAGGAATTCCAACCTTTATTCCCCTTATTTTGAACTCTTCTCTTATGAGTTTTATCTGCTCAATTACGAAGTTTCCGTCAACAAAGTGCAGGTTTTTGACTCCTTTCGTGTTCTGGCAAGTGTTAACGGTGATTACGGAAGTTCCAAAAAATCCCAACTTCCAAAAAGTTCTTAAATCTCTCGTTATTCCCGCTCCTCCGGTCGGGTCAAATCCGCCGACGGCTAAAAGACATTCCATTACTCCACCTTGAGGATGCTCAAAAATGCTTCTTGGGGAACTTCCACTTTACCGAGCATCTTCATACGTTTTTTACCTTCCTTTTGCTTTTCAAGGAGTTTCTTCTTTCTCGTAACGTCTCCTCCGTAACACTTTGCAAGAACGTCCTTTCTCAGTGGTTTAATTGTTGAACGGGCAATAACTTTTTTGCCGATTGCAGCCTGAATTGCCACTTCAAAGAGTTGCCGGGGAATTACCTCTTTTAACTTATCAACGAGTTGTCTTCCCCTGTGGTAAGCCTTGTCCCTGTGAACGATGACAGACAGGGCGTCAACCGGTTTTCCGTTTATCAGAATGTCAAGTTTGACAAGGTCCGACTCTTTATAACCGACTATTTCGTAGTCAAAGGAAGCATAGCCCCTTGAAACCGATTTGAGTTTGTCAAAGAAGTCAAACAGGATTTCGGAAAGCGGCATTTCGTATCTCAACTCAACCCTTGAGGTGTCAAGGTAGGTAAAGCCCGTTTGAACACCTCTTCTTTCTTGACACAACTGCATTATGCTTCCGACGTATTGGGAAGGAGTGATTATTGAAGCACTTACGAAAGGTTCCTCAATTCTGTCTATCTTTTCCGGCGGTGGCATCTGAGCAGGATTTTGAACTTCAACCATGCTTCCGTCGTTCAAAAATACCCTGTAAACGACGCTCGGAGCGGTTATTATCAGGTTCAATCCGAATTCCCTTTCAAGCCTTTCCTTTACGATTTCCATGTGCAAGAGTCCGAGAAAACCGCACCTGAAACCAAAGCCGAGGGCTGAAGAAGTTTCGGGTTCAAAAGAAAGCGCTGCGTCGTTCAACTTGAGTTTTTCAAGGGCGTCTTTCAAGTCTTCAAAGTCATCAGAATCAACGGGATATATGCCCGCAAAAACGACCGGCTTTGCGGGTCTGAATCCCGGACAGGGAGAATCGGTGGGATTGTCCGCATAAGTAATCGTGTCTCCCACTTGGGCGTCTTCAATGTTTTTTATGTTTGCACAAATCCACCCGACTTCTCCCGCAGAGAGTTTGTCAAGGACTTTTCTAAAGGGCGTTTGCGTGCCGACTTCTACGACTTCAAACTCCTTGCCCGTTGACATTAGTTTGATTTTTGTCCCCGGTTTAACTTCACCGTCAAAGACCCTTACGTAGGCAACTACCCCCTTGTAGTTGTCGTAATACGAGTCAAATATCAAGGCTTTTAAGGGCTTGTCCGGACTTCCGGAAGGAGGAGGAATTTTTTTAACTATCGCTTCAAGGATTTCTTTTATTCCTATCCCTTCCTTTGCGGAAGCGAGAATTGCTTCTTCCGGGTCAAGACCGAGAACTTCGTCAATCTGCTTTTTGACCATTTCAACATTTGCGTTGGGAAGGTCAATTTTGTTTATGACGGGAACGATTTCAAGGTTTTGTTCAAGGGCAAGGAAGAAGTTTGCAATCGTTTGGGCTTCTATTCCTTGAGTTGCATCTATGACAAGAAGTGCTCCCTCACATGCGGACAAACTCCTTGAAACCTCGTAGGTAAAGTCAACGTGTCCGGGAGTGTCAATAAGGTGCATTATGTATTCGTTTCCGTCCTCCGCTTTATACTTCATTCTTACAGCGTTGAGTTTGATGGTAATTCCCCTTTCCCTTTCAAGTTCAAGCGTGTCAAGCATTTGTTCTTTGAGTTCCCTCTTTGAAACCGTTCCCGTAAACTCAAGAAGCCTGTCAGCAAGCGTTGACTTTCCGTGGTCAATGTGGGCTATTATGCAGAAGTTTCTTATCCTTTCCAACTTCACTTCAATCCCTCCGCAACCAAAAGTCCTTTGGGAGTTAACTTTCTGCCTTTGGAAGTTTTAACGAGAAGTCCTTTTTCTATGAGGAACGGTTCGTGAATGTTCTGGATAGTATCAATATCCTCCTTTAAGACCATTGCAAGCGTCGTTATACTTACCGGACCTCCGTTGAAGGTTTTTGCTATCGTCTTTATTATCTTCCTGTCAAGGGGAGAAAGTCCGTTTTCGTCAATTCCGAGTTCAGAAAGGACAAACTTTGCCCTTTCTCTGTCAACGACTTTCCAGTCGTAAACGTGGACATAGTCTCTTAATCGGTTTATGAGTTGCTTGAGGATTCTCGGAGTTCCCCTGCTTCCGGTGGCAAAGAGTTTTAATGCGTCTTCCGTTATGGCTATGGAATATTTATTTGCCAACATTTTCCCGATTTCAACGAGTTCCCTTTCCGAATAAGGTTCAAGTTTACAAACAATTCCGAACCTGCTTCTGAACGGAGGACTTAAAAGGTTTAGTCTTGTTGTAGCTCCTATCAGGGTAAAAGGAGGAACGTCAATTACTATCGGCTTTCTTCTTGCCGGAGAAACCACATACACCTTGAACTCTTCCATGGCAGTGTAAAGAGTTTCCTCTATGGGTTTTCCGAGTCTGTGAATTTCGTCTATGAAGAGGATTTCTCCCTCCGAAAGGGAAGACAATATTGCAACGATATCTCCCTTTCTTTCAACGGTCGGTGCGGAAATTATCTTAATACCGGTTCCAAGTTCTGCAGCAAGTATCTTTGAAAGGGTCGTTTTTCCCGTTCCCGGAGGTCCGTAAAAAAGGACATGGTCAAGAGGTTCTCCCCTTTTCTTTGCAGCCTCAACTGCCGTCCGAAGAACCCTTTTAACACC
>CAZZKT010000043.1:0-9819 GCA_964654625.1 uncultured bacterium | reverse complement strand
AACACTAAACTTGATTTTTCCAAAATCTGATAAAATTTAAAGTTAGGCGAGAAAGAATTTCAAGGAGGGAGTCATGAAGAGAAGTTCACTAATGTTTTTGATTGGAACAATTGTAGGAGCAGGCACTGCTTTGGTAGTCGCCACCAAAAAAGAAGAGATTTTGAAAAAACTTGAAGAACTTCAAACGCATTTAAAGGAAAGTGAACTGCCAGAAAAAGCAAAGAATATCGCAAAAGACGTAATGGAGTCTCTCAAGCAGCTGGTAATCAGCGGAAGGGAAAATCTTACTGAAGAAGAAAGAAGAAGCATTTTAGACGAAGTTGAAGAAAAGATAAGAAAACTTGAGGAAGCCATTGAGGCTGAGCAGACTGCTCAATAGGTCATCCCTTCTTTTCAAACAAGACCCGGAAATAAAAGGCATTACGGATGATTCAAGAAAGGTTGAAAAAGGTTTCCTGTTCTTTGCGATTAAGGGGACAAAAACGGACGGCAACCTCTTTGTCAAGGAGGCAATTGAAAAAGGAGCGGTAGCGGTAATAACTGATGACTTTAAAACCGTTAAAAACTTTTCTTCAAAAGTCCCGGTTGTATTCACGAGAAACGTAAGAAAAGTAAAAGCGGAAGTTGCAAGCAGATTTTTTAACTTTCCCCACTTGAGACTTAACCTATTCGGAATAACCGGAACAAACGGAAAAACAACCACCGCTTACGCCCTCTTCAGACTTTTAAACGCACTCGGAGAAAAAACCGCAATCATCAGCACGATAGAAACGGGACTGCCGGAAAACCTTAAGCCTTCAAGTCTTACCACTCCCGATTCCATTGATTTTTTTAAAATCCTCAAGGAGTTTGCAGATTCCGGAGTAAAAAACGTTGTGGTTGAAGTTTCCTCTCACGCACTTGAACTTTACAGAATCCATCCGGCAAGATTCAAAGCCGGCATTTTTACAAACCTTTCCCAAGACCATCTTGATTTTCACGGAAATCTTTACGACTACTTTGCTTCAAAAGCAAAACTTTACTATTTAACAGACGAAGTTTTTGCAATAAACAATGACGACCCGTTTTCAAAAATCTTCTTACTCCTTGCCGGAAGCGCAAGGAAAGTAACCTTCGGGACTTCAAAAGACAGCGATTACAGGTTTTACGCAAAAGGAAACGAAGTTTTTGTTGAAGGGAAAAACTGTTCTTTTAAGTTCAAAAAGTCAATGATTGGCATTCACAACGCTTACAATTTCTGCGGAAGCATTGCTGTTTTAAAAGAACTCGGATACGACGTTTCAAAAGTTTTAGAAGAGATTGAAAAAATAAAAGTAAAAGGAAGACTTGAAGAAGTTTCAAAGGATGTTTTCGTAGATTACGCCCACACTCCGGATGCTCTTGAAAAAAGTTTGAACGCTCTAAAGGAATTAAAAAAGAAAATTCTCCTTGTTTTTGGATGCGGAGGAGAAAGAGATAGAGAAAAAAGAAGCAAAATGGGAGAAGTTGCGGAAAAACTTGCAGATTTAATAGTGATAACTAATGACAATCCAAGGAACGAGAACCCATCTCAAATAATCCAAGACATCTTATCGGGCATCAAAGACACTAAAAAAGTTGTGGTAATCCAAGACAGAGAAGAAGCGATAAAGTTTGCACTCAAAGAAAAAAAAGAAGATTACGTCGTTCTAATTTCTGGCAAGGGACACGAAACCTATCAAATTGTGGGAAACAAAAAGATTCCCTTTGACGACAAAAAAATTGTCTTGAAGTATGTCTCTCAAACATCAACCAATAAATCTTCTTCAGAAGCAAAAACCTTGTAGTTTTTCAAGAAAATCCTCTTTGCGACTGCTACGAGTTTTCCTTCTTCAATACCGGACTTTAACGACTTTGAAAAGTTTTCGTCCACTTTCCAGTTCGGAGATACTTTTGAACAGTTCCTAAAGGCAAGAAACAAAACGTAGTTTGGCTTTGACGGTGTTGCAAGTTCTTTAAGGAGTTCCAAGTGTTCTCTACCCCTTATCGTGGGAGCATCGGGAAAAAGGCACACATTCTCCTCAAGCAGATTACAACCCTTGACTTCAACGTATCTGCCGTCTGCGAGGAAATCAATCCTGTGGTTTTTAACTTTTACCTCCCTTTTTAAACTTTTCGGCTTAAATCCGAGAACTCCCGAAAGAATTAAAACTTCTGCTATTTTTGAATGCAAAAAGGTAGCAACAAGAACGAACTCGCCGTTCACTTTAACAGCGACAAGTTTGTAGTCAAGTTTTCCTTTGTTATCACTGACAACGACGGTTCTTCCCGTTTTCAAAAGTTGTGCTAACCTTCCGGTGTCAGAAATGTGAGCAAGAAACTTTTTACCGTTTAGTTCTACTTCTGCGGTAAATCTGTTTATCCGCCTTATAAACCTTGCTTCTTTGAGGTCACCCAAAACCTTTCTGAGGTCAAGAATTTCCATTTAGCGTTTTGACATCACATACTCGTGAATGGCTTTTGCTGCCTTTCTTCCGTCCCCCATGGCAAGGATTACCGTTGAACCTCCCCTTATTGCGTCTCCGCCCGCAAAAACTCCCGGCAGGTCCGTCATCAGCGTTTCCGGGTCAACGATTATTTCTCCCTTCTTACCCCTCCTGATTTCTTTAACGCCTTCAACGACTACCGGGTTCGGAGCCTGTCCGATTGCCATTACGACGGTGTCAACTTCCATTACGAATTCAGAGCCGGGTATCGGAACGGGTCTTCTTCTACCGCTTTCGTCAGGTTCGGACAGTTCCATTCTCACGCACTCCATAGCCTTTACCCAGCCGTTTTCACCTATGAACCTGACGGGATTTGTCAAAGTTTTGAAGATAACGCCTTCTTCCTTTGCGTGGGCTACTTCCTCAACCCTTGCCGGCATTTCGGATTCAGAACGCCTGTAAACTATGTAAACCTCCTCAACGCCTTTCAGCCTCTTTGCGGTTCTCGCAACGTCCATGGCAGTGTTACCACCGCCTATGACTGCTACCTTCTTTCCTACGAAAATCGGTGTATCGTATTCCGGAAAGTTTCTTGCCCCCATGAAGATGGCTCTCGTTAGAAACTCGTTTGCAGAATACACTCCGTTAAGGTTTACTCCTTCAATGTTCAACATGTAGGGAAGACCTGCCCCGGAACCTATGAAAACTGCATCAAACTCTTCAAGGAGTTCGTAAATGGTTTTCGTTTTTCCTATTACGTAGTTGAGTTTTATTTCAACTCCCAACTGTTTCAGAAAGTTTATTTCCCTTTGGACGGTCTCGTTCGGAAGTCTGAACTCCGGTATTCCGTAAACGAGAACTCCTCCGGGTTCGTGAAGCGCCTCAAATATAACGACCTCGTGTCCCCACTTCACCAAGTCCGCAGCACAAGCAATTCCTGCGGGTCCCGAACCGACAATGGCAATCCTTTTTCCTGTCTTTTCTTTAATTTCAAAAACCTCGTATCCGACGGACGCTTCGTGGTCCCCTGCAAACGCTTCAAGGGCACCTATGGCAATCGGGTCTCCGACCTTCCCGACGACGCACGCCCCCTCACACTGAATTTCTTGAGGACATACCCTTCCGCAAACAGAGGGCATGATGTTTTCTTCCTTTATCTTCCTTGCAGCTTCCACAAACTTACCTTCCGCTATGAGTTTTATGAACTCTGGTATCGGAACTCTAACGGGACACGCTTCAACGCAAGGTCTTGTCGGACACTGAAGACACCTTTTTGCCTCTTCCATCGCAAGTTGTGGAGTATAACCGAGTTTAACTTCTTTAAAGTCTTTAATCCTTTCCTCCGGACTCCTTTCTGGAACGGGAACCCTCTTTTTTATAATCTCCTTCTTCGCCATTACTCCCTCCCGCATCCGCAGTGCTTTCTTTGGAATTCTTTCATGGACACCTTTTCAAGTTCTTTAAACATTGAGAGTCTGTTCATCAGTTCGTCAAAGTCAACCTGATGGGCATCAAACTCCGGACCGTCAACGCACGCAAATTTCACTTCTCCGCCAACGGTTACCCTACACGCACCGCACATTCCCGTTCCGTCAACCATTATGGGATTAAGGGAAGCAATGGTCGGAATTGAATGTTTTTTGGTGAGTTCAGCCACCGCCTTCATCATGGGAACGGGACCGGCACAGATTACCATGTCTATCTTTTCTCCTTCCTCTATGAGCATTTTCAAAGCATCCGTAACGAGTCCCTTCATTCCGTAAGAACCGTCGTTAGTCGTTACGATTACCCTGTCCGCAAGGATTTTCATTCTGTCTTCCCAGAATACGAGGTCTTTTCTTCTAAATCCCATTATGACGGTCAGTCTGTTCCCTGCGGATTTTACTCCCTGGCAGATGTGGTGAATGGGAGCAAGTCCGAGTCCTCCGCCAACCGCAACCACGTGTCCCCACTTCTCAATGTGGGTCGGCTTTCCAAGTGGCCCAACAACGTCTCTTATTGCATTTCCTTCTTCAAAACAGGAAAGGTGATAGGTTGTCTTCCCTACCCTTTGAACCATCAAGGTAATCGTTCCGGCGGAAGGGTCTTTGTCAGCAATGGTAAGAGGAATTCTTTCTCCCCTCGGAGTTACCCTTACCATCACAAACTGTCCCGGTTTTGCTTTCTTGGCAATCTCCGGAGCAAGGATTACAAATTCATCAACGTTTTCCGCAAGTTCCCTCTTGCTTACTATCCTATACATCCTTCCTCCCAGGACAAAAGGTTTTGGGTATTTTAGCAAAAATGAACTTTTTGGAGAATAGTAAAGTGGTCTTCGTCAAAAACTTTGAGTCTTCCGAACTTTATTCGGTTGAACGTTTCCAAAGCCCCTTCTATTTTCGTTATTTCGTCTTTCAAACCTCCGAACACCGTCACTTGACAGGAAAGTTTTTCAAGTTCTTTGCGTATGTCAAGGAAACAAAAGTCCTCAAGGAGTTTAAAAGCAACATTTTCTTCAAGTTCAGGAATCGGAAATTCTTTTTTTGAAGCAAGTTTTCTGAACTCGCTTACGGTTTTTTTGAAGTTCCTTTTGAGGTTTCTTAAAAACCTCTTAACCACTACTTCTTCTTGAGAAAGAGAAGAAAACTTCGGCGTCGGAGCAACCAGAACGAGTTTTTCCACCTTTTCGGGATACATTAAAGCACTCAAAACACAAACGGTTGCCCCGAGAGACCACCCAACAAGTATTGATTCTCTTTCAATCTTACTGCCGACCCACTCTGCAAAGAGAAAAAGATTGCCTTCTTTGAAATCCCGATTTTTGCCGTGTCCCGGAAGAGTAAAGTGAAAAGCGTTCCGAAACGGAGTGTCTTTCCAAACTTCCGGAGAATAACTCCAACCGTGAACCGTGTAAACTTTAAGCAGCTTTTCTTTTCTCAAGAGACTTGATAATGTAAACTTCCCTTATTACCTCTATCGCTCTTTTGATTTGGGCATCAAGCCTTTTCTCTCTTTCCTTCCTTATTTCTTCCGTTCTTTCCGGGTGTTCTTCCATTTCTTTGTATTCTTCTTTAAGGCGCTCAATGTCTTCTTGCGAAAGTTTTACTTCAACGTCCGGCTCAATTCCCTTCCCGTCAATGCAGTCTCCGTTCGGCATGTAATACTTTGCGGTTGTTATTTTCACAGCATAACCCATACTTAACGGATACAAGGTTTGAACAGAACCCTTACCGAAAGTCTTTTCTCCTACTACTATTGCCCTGTTGTTGAACCTCAACGCTCCGGTTAAAATCTCTGCTGCGCTTGCGGTTCCTCCGTTTACGAGCATCACCACCGGAAGGTTAAGGGGAACAATGGGTTTGTGCGTTGAAAGATATTCCTTTTTGCTTTCCGGAATTCTGCCCTTGGTTGAAACGATGAGTTTGCCTTCCGGAAGGAAGTAGTCGCTGATTTTTACCGCTACGTCCAGAAGACCCCCCGGATTGTTTCTAACATCAACTATTATGCCTTTTAAGTCCTTGTTCTTTAAAAGTTCTTGAAGGGCATTTTTGAATTCGTCAACAGCGTTCTTCTGGAACATCGTGAATCTTATGTAGCCGATGTCTTTGTCAATGACTCTAAACTTTACGCTCTTTATCTTTATCACCGCTCTTGTAATCGTGAAGGGTTTAGGTTCCGCCCAGCCTTTTCTCATTATCCAAATGGTAATCTTCGTTCCGGGCTTTCCCCTCATGAGTTTTACCGCTTCGGACAACGACATGTCGGGAGTTACTTTTTTGTCTTCTATTTTCACTATTTCGTCCCCTGGTTTAATTCCGGCCCTGAAAGCAGGAGTGTCCTCTATCGGGGCTATTATCAGAAGTCTTCCGTCTTTCGTTTTCGTTATTTGAATTCCCAGTCCTCCGAATTCTCCCGTTGTTTCTACCTTAAACTCTTTAAGTTGGTCGGGAGTGAACAAGGTTGAGTGGGCATCAAGTTTTGAAAGGAGTCCTTGAATTGCTCCTTCAAAAAGTTTTTTCGGAGAGACGCTCTCAACGTATTTTTCTTTAACGAGTTGGTAAACTTCCGTGAAAAGTTTTACGTAGGAAAGTTCTCCTTTGTCCTGCTTGGCACTGCTTAAAAGGGTTACAACCATAAAAAGGGAAATCGTGAAAAACGCAATTTTTCTCATTTCCTCCTCTCAAGAACGGATTTTACCTTTTTGACAATTCCTTCTTCGTTAAGCCCGAAAAAGTTCATGAGTTCCCACGCTTTTCCCGAAAGTCCGAAAGTGTCCGGAGTTCCAAGCCTTTCCACGAACACGGGACACTTTTCGCTCAAAACTTCACACACCGCAGAACCAAGTCCTCCGATAATGGAGTGTTCTTCCGCGGTAACCACTCCCTTGCAGGTTTGGGCAACTTCAACGAGAAGTTCTTCATCTATCGGCTTAACCGTCGGCATGTGAACAACGGTTGCTTCTATCCCTTCCTCCTTTAAAATGTCGTAGGCTTTTAAGGCAAAGTGGGTCATAACTCCGTTTGATACTATCGCAATGTCCTTTCCTTCTCTCAAGACTACTCCTTTTCCTATTTTGAATTCATACTCTTCGTCAAATATTCTCGGGAAAGCCTCCCTTGATAGTCTAACATAAAAAGGACCGGGAGTCTTCGCTATTTCTCTTATTACTTTCCTCGTTTCTATGTCGTCTGCGGGAACAATCACCCTCATGTTCGGAATGTTCCTCATGTTGGCAACGTCTTCAAGAGCCTGATGGCTTGCTCCGTCCTCTCCGACGGTTATTCCTCCGTGGGTGCAGACAATCTTAACGTTCAGGTTGGGATAACAAATTGACTGTCTTACCGCTTCCCAAGCCCTGCCCGTTCCAAAAATGGCAAAAGTGCTCACGAAAGGAATCTTTCCGGAAATTGCAAGTCCTGCTGCGACGTTCATCATGTTCGTTTCCGCAACTCCCATATTGAAAAACCTTTCGGGGAAAACCTTTGCGAACTTAAGAGTTTTCGTTGAACCGGACAGGTCCGCATCAAGAACTACAATGTTCGGATTTTCCCTTCCCAGTTCAACGAGCGTTTCTCCGTAAGCATCCCTCAAACTGAACCTGCGCATAACCTTCCCCCGCAGGGCTTAAGCGTATTCTCCGAGTTCTCTTAACGCTTCTTTCAAAAGGTCTTTTGGAAGTGCCTTTCCGTGCCATTCCGGTCTGTTTTCCATAAACGAAACGCCCTTTCCTTTTACCGTTTTGGCTATTATAACCGTCGGCTTGAATTTAACCTCGTCCGCCTCGTCAAGGGCTTTTCTGATTTCTTCAAGTTCGTGTCCGTTTATTTCAATTGCATGCCAACCAAACGCTTTCCACTTCTCCATTATCGGATAGATGGACATAACTTCATCAACCGGACCGTCTATTTGCAGGTTGTTGTTGTCAAGGATTACGCAGAGGTTGTCAAGGTTGTAGTGAGAAGCGGACATTATCGCTTCCCAAACGCTTCCTTCCTGCACCTCTCCGTCTCCCACCATGCAGTAAACCTTTGCGTCAATTTTGTCAAGTTTCAAAGCAAGAGCGGTTCCCACCGCCACTCCTATTCCGTGACCGAGTGAACCCGTGCTCATTTCAACTCCGGGAATGTCTATGGTCGGATGTCCCTGAAGGAGACCTTTGAGTCTTCTGAACTCCGAAAGTTTTTCCATCGGGAAGTAGCCCGTTCTTGCAAGTATTGAATAAAGGGCCGGACAAACGTGTCCCTTTGAGAGTATGAACCTGTCCCTTTCTCTCCAGTCGGGCTGTAAGGGATTGTGTTTCATCTTGTAGTAGTAGAGGACGACGAGAATGTCCGTTGCGGACATTGACCCTCCGGGGTGTCCAGAACTGACCGCAGAGGTCATTTTTAAAATGTCCTTTCTTACCTCCCTTGCTATTGCGTCAAGAGTAGCGTTGTCTATGTCCCTGTTCCTTTTGAGGAAGAAAGAGGGTTCAAACCTTATCATTTACACCTCCAGTTCAAAACCTTCTTCCTCAACGATTCTTCTTATTTCCTCTTTGACCCTTGAAGGGGACGTTCCTCCCTCAACGTTTCTTAGTTCCACCGCCTTCCTTACATCTATCACATTGAAAACATCCTCTTCAAAGACGGGAGAAAATTCCTTTAGTTCTTCAAGGGTAAGTTGGGAAAGGGTTTTGTTTTTGTCTATGCAGTAAGAAACGATTTTTCCTACAATTTCGTGAGCCTTCCTAAAAGGAACTCCCTTTTTGGCAAGGTAGTCCGCCACGTCCGTTGCAAGGGAAAATCCTTTTTCAGCCTGTTCAAGCATCCTTTCCTTGTTTACCTTCAATCCTTTGATAATCAAGGTGTTCAACCTAATGCAAGACTTCACGGTATCAATGCTGTCAAACAAAACTTCTTTATCTTCCTGAAGGTCTCTGTTGTAAGTCATGGGTAAACCTTTGAGAACCGTTAAGATAGCCATCAGGTTTCCGAATACCCTGCCGGTTTTTCCCCTCGTAAGTTCGGAAACGTCGGGATTTTTCTTTTGGGGCATTATGGAACTTCCCGTGCAGAAAGCGTCTGGAATTTCAACAAAGTTAAATTCTTGAGATGTCCAAAGAATTAACTCTTCGGAAAGCCGTGAAAGGTGAAGCATTACCATTGAGCAGTTAAAAATTGTTTCTACGATGAAGTCTCTGTCGCTCACAGCATCCATGCTGTTTCTTGTAATGTCTTCAAAGCCGAGAAGTTTTGCAACAAACTTTCTGTCAATGGGAAAAGTCGTTCCGGCAAGCGCTGCACTTCCGAGAGGACAAACGTTTATCCTTTTCAAAGATTCCTCAAACCTTTCCGAATCCCTTTTAAACATGTGGTAGTAAGCAAGAAGGTGGTGAGAGAAGAGAACCGGCTGGGCTATCTGCAGGTGGGTGTATCCCGGCATAATTACGTCAAGGTTTTCCGCACTTTTTTCAACTAAGGTTTTTCTCAATTCCTTTAAAAGTTCCAGTATTTTAAGAACTTCATCTCTCACGTATAGCCTTGTATCCGTTGCTACAAGGTCGTTTCTTGAACGGCCCGTGTGAAGTTTCCCTCCGACCTCGCCGACTTTTTGAATGAGTCTTGACTCTATGTTCATGTGAACGTCTTCAAGTTCCTTCTTAAAAACGAACTTTCCGGTTTCTATCTCTTCTTTTATCTCTTGGAGGGCTTTTATTATGGTTTGGCTTTCTTCTTGTGTTATTATCCCTTGTTTTTCAAGCATTTTAACGTGGGCAGTATCAACCGCTATCTCGTAAGGTGCCAAGCGCTTGTCAAAAGACACAGATTCGGTAAAGTCCTCAACGAGTTTGTCTGTTTGTTCCTTAAACCTGCCAGACCAGGGCTTTTTTGCCAATCCGGGAAAACCTCAAGTT
>CAZZKT010000042.1:0-9878 GCA_964654625.1 uncultured bacterium | reverse complement strand
CTCCGGGATGGTCTTTAAAAGTCACCGGAATATCCAACTTGAGAAACGGAGAAAGGGTCATGGCGTTACCCGTAAATTGTTATCTTTGATAAAGAATTCCCAATCGGACACCGTCCATTTTAACTTGCTTACAGGAATTAGATATCTTTCTTCCTTTACAACTCCAAGATAGTCCAACTTTGTGCCTTCTCTTGTGAGTGAAAGCCCGGAAGTTTCAAAATAACCGCATACAAACCCTTTCAAAGAAGAATGGAATTCCTCGCACTTAATTGATTTAACCCTTGCTTTCAAGTTGTTAATGTAGTTTCTGAAAATACCATTTGCCTTGATGTTGCCGTCTATAAAATCAAGGAGTTTTGAAAAACCACAAACTTCTATGAAAAATTGCAAAAAAGGATGCTTCGGAAGAGAACACTTGACCATTATACCGTAATCGTATCCTACGTCCGCTTCTGCCCAAATGCCAGCAAGGTTTAAAGAGGTTTTAATGCTGACTTTCTTTTTCGCATTGAGTATATCGTTTTTAAACTTCGTGATTTGTCTGGAAATCCGCCAATCCAGTTCTACTAAAGCTCCCAATCTTGTTTCAAGAAATCTTTTAACGAACACTTCGCCAAGTTTACCTGCGAATTGGTCAACAATTATTGACTCAAACGTTCTTCTGCGTTCTCTGAAACCCTTTTGGGTAACGGTAGCCCTTGTTCCCCCTTCAAACATTTGAAACGTAATCTCCAAACAGAAAACAAGAAGTTTTAAAACTTCTTCATCGTCAAGTTTCAAAACAACAGTATTCGGAACTAACTTTTTCATCAACCAATTTCTTAAAGCAGTTTCCTTTATCATGCCGTTTTCAACAACGTTGAAATCATTGCTTCTCACGGCAGACAAAATTAAGTCTCCCAATTCTTGGAAATCAAACTCCAAACCAAAAGATTGATTAAGTTCCTTCCTGAAGGTATTTATTAAGACCTCAAACTTTTTCCGGAATCTGGAAGGTGAAATCAGGTCTTTCTTTAGAACCTTCATCGGATTCTTTCCGCTTTACTGTTTTTCAAGAACCAACAAATGTTCCGTTTTTATCCTTCCGTCTTTGATTCCCGAAGCAGGGTTTATTTCGGATTCAAACATCACCCTTGAAACGATGGTATCTACAAAAGTTATTTTGTGTTTCCACCCGAGCAGCTGCATATGCTCTGCTATTATCTGGTCTATCGGAATAGGAATGTTCCTGACTTTTGCCGGTCCAACAAAGATACACATATATTTCTTTACCTTTTTGCTCAATTTTGAAAAAGTTCCCAGGATTGAGAAAAAGTAATTATCGTAAAGCTCCTTCAAGTGCGATTCTTTTATGAGGTTTCGGAAGTGATGATATTTTTCGGACCAAACTTCTATCGGTTTTACTTTTCTATACGGAATTTCCTTTTTGGAGAGTTTCTTTACATAGTCTTCCGAATAACCTAACCAAAAAAGTTCCAGTTTCGTTGACCTTATATATTCTTGGGCTTGCAAGTAGGGCGGAGATGTAATTAAAATATCCACATCCTCTTCAAGGGTTTCTTCAATGACATCAATTCCGCTTTTCACTTTGAAGTTTACTTCTTTTGGTTTTAAATTGCTGTATTCCCACAGTTTTTTTAGAAGGTTTAAAGTTTCTTTTTTTAGCATCTCGTAAAAAATATTCTCCCAATCGCTGTTCAAAAGTTTCTCTATTTTCCTCTTGGAGTGTTTGGATTTATAAAGTTTGTGAACCTTTTCATCTCCGTAGGAAAAAAATTTGGTAACTTTCATTAACGGAACGAAAAAGAAAAACTTGTAATCGGAATCCAGACTATGAACAAAGCCCCACGCTTTTGCTATTGTTGGCAGGAATTCTTCGGGAAACCAATAGTTGAGTTTTGACCATTGAGGAACAAATTCTTTTTTTGACTTCTTAATTTCTTCCAAAATATTAAAAACATCCAAAGAAGGAGGTTTCATTGTAGCAACTTTATGAATAATTTGCAGTATCGGATTGAGGTCCCAAAGTATGTAGTCATGACCGTAAACTCTTGAAACAACCCCAACCGTTCCGTAACCTGCAAAAGGGTCAAAAATCTTCATTCCCGGTTCTGCGAAGTTCTTAAGAACATAAGCAATTACTTGAGGTATAAACTTCGCAGGATACTTATAAATGGCAAAAGTGCCATAAGTTGTTGAGGGTATTTCTTCAACGGATTTTCTAAAAAGTATTGGAACGGTTTTCATTGAAGCACTTTCCCCACTTTGAAAGACTTGACTGGGATATTTTACCACAGCCACCTACCGATGTGATACAATTCACTTCAGGCAATCTTTACAGGAGTTTGAATAAAAGTGATAGGAATTCTGGGAGTTGGGAATATTTTGTTAAAAGATGAAGGTTTTGGAGTTAAGTTCGTTCATGTTTTTCGTTCAAAGTATTCTTTTCCGGAAAATGTTGAAGTGGTTGACGGTGGAACCGCAGGGATGTTTTTGTCATCAATCATTGAAAAATATAAAAAACTTCTGATAATTGACGTTGTAAACGAAGATTTACCCGCCGGAACGGTAAAAGTTTATGAAAAAGAAGACTTTTTTCTCAACCGGATACCAACCAAACTGTCTCCCCATCAACTCGGACTTCAAGAAGTTTTATTATTGAACGAAATCATGGGCAAGTGTCCCGAAGAAATAAAACTCATAGGAGTAGTTCCGAAAGAAATAGAAGTTGGAACAGAGCTAACTCCTGAATTAGAGAGAAAACTTGAGGAAGTAGAAAAACTGGCTTTAAAGATTCTTGAAAATTGGGGTGTTAAATACTCCATTCGCAGGAATTCAAAACCTGAAGTTTGGTGGGAGAGGAAAAGATTTTAATATCTAACGGGAATACCCTTTTCCTTCAGGAATTTTTTGAGTTCGGGGATGGAAATTTCCCGGAAGTGAAAAATTGAGGCTGCAAGTCCAGCATCTGCTTTACCGTAGGTAAAAACTTCGTAAAAATGCTCTTTTTTACCCGCTCCTCCGGATGCTATCACCGGCACGGAAACGGCTGAAGCAACGCTCCTTGTCAACTCAAGGTCAAAACCAGACTTTGTTCCGTCTTTGTCCATGGAAGTTAAGAGTATTTCTCCTGCACCCCTGTCAACAACTTCTTTTGCCCACTCAATCGCATCCTTTCCCGTTGGTGTTCTACCGCCGTGAATGTAAACCTCCCAACCGTTTCCTTTCCGCTTTGCATCAATGGCAACGACAATACACTGGGAACCAAACAACTTCGCAGATTCCGTAATCAGGTCCGGATTTAAAACCGCAGAGGTGTTGATTGACACTTTATCCGCTCCCGCGTTGAGAAGTTCTCTTATGTCTTCAATACTCCTTATTCCTCCTCCGACCGTTAAAGGCATGAACACTTCTTCTGCGGTTCTCCTGACAACATCAATCATGATTTTTCTTTTTTCGTAACTTGCGGTAATGTCAAGAAATACGAGTTCGTCCGCTCCTTGTTCGTCGTAAACCTTTGCGTTTTCTACAGGGTCTCCGGCATCAACGAGATTGACAAAGTTTACCCCTTTTACGACCCTTCCTTCTTTTACATCAAGACAAGGAATTATTCTTTTCGCAAGCATTTCATTTTCCTTTCAGGTATCTTTCAAAAATTTTTATTGAACACAAACTTCCGCACATCGTGCATGTCTTTTCATCTTCAAGGGGTCTTCTCTCCGACCTATACTTACGGGCTGTTTCGGGGTCTATTGCGAGTTCAAACTGCCTTTCCCAATCAAGGTTTTCTCTTGCTTTTGCCATTTCAACGTCCCAGTCCATCGCTCCGGGAATACCCTTGGCTATGTCTCCAGCGTGGGCAGCTATACGCGCAGAAATAACCCCTATTTTCACGTCCTCCACATCAGGAAGGGCAAGGTGTTCTGCGGGAGTTAAATAACAAAGAAAGTCCGCTCCCGCTTTTACTGCAAGCGCTCCCCCGATGGCACCCGTTATGTGGTCGTAACCTGGGGCAATGTCCGTCACAACGGGTCCAAGAACATAAAAAGGAGCGTCGTGGCACAGTCTTTTCTGTAAAACTATGTTTGCTTCAACTTGGTGGAGAGGAACATGCCCCGGACCCTCAACCATAACCTGAACTTCTGCTTCCCTTGCCCTGTCAACGAGTTCTCCGAGAACGATGAGTTCTTCAATTTGACACCTGTCGGTAGCATCCGCTATACACCCCGGTCTCATCCCATCACCGAGGGAAAGAGTAACGTCGTATTTCTTGGCAATTTCCAAAAGTCTGTCAAAGTGTTCGTAAAGAGGGTTTTCTTTTTCGTTGTAAACCATCCATTCCGCAATTAACGCTCCGCCCCTTGAAACGATGTTCATTATTCTTCCTTCTTTTCTGAGCCTTTCAAGGGCCGAAAGGGTAACTCCGCAATGAACGGTTATAAAGTCAACACCGTCTTTACAATGTCTTTCAATTACTTCAAACAATTCATCCACACTCATTTTTCCTATAAAACCGTGCTTTTCCGCAGACTCTTTCGCCGCTTGGTATATCGGAACAGTTCCGACCATTACCGGAGAATTCTCAATGATAGCCCTTCTCGTTTCGTCAATTCGTTTTCCTGTTGAAAGGTCCATGACCGCATCCGTTCCGTATTTTAAAGCCACCCTCAACTTTTCAAGTTCAAGTTCAATGTTTTCAATATCCCCGGATGTTCCTATGTTGGTGTTCACCTTCGTTCTCAAGCCTTTTCCGATTCCTCTCGGTTGAAAATCTTCTCTTTTCCTGTGGTGAACGTTGGCAGGAATTACTATCGTTCCTTCTACAAGACCGTTAACTATGAACCCTATGTCCCGCTTTTCATCCTTAGCACAAATTTCCATTTCTCTTGTAACGATTCCTTTTTTAGCAAGTTCAACGAGTGTTGCCATTTTTCCCCCGAGAATTAGCCTTTTAGGTTACGGATAATTTCCTCTGCAACTTTCTTTCCGGAAAGGAGCATTCCCCCGAATATGGGTCCCATCCGCGGACTGCCAAACGTGGCATTTGCAGAAAGTCCGCTAACAAAAAGTCCCGGGAAAACCTCTTTAGCATTTTCAACGGTTTCCCTTTCTCCGACCTCGGCCCAAAGAGGTCTTTCCCCTTCAACCTTTCCGGAAGAGGTGTTCAGTTTTATTCCCGCCTTCTTTTGCAAAACGGAAACGATGCAAGCGTCATGTCCCGTAGCATCAACCACGTATTTCGCAGAAACAACAAGAGGGTCAACCATTAATCCGGAACCTTCTACCACACTCCAGTTCACAACAAGCCCGCAAACTCTTGGCTCTCCGTTGATATCCTTTAAAACAACGTCTTCCGCATACATCCCGTTAAAAATAACAGTTCCGGACTTTATCGTTTTGTAAGCAATTGCGGAAACCGCTTCGGGAGCATCACAAACGTAATATCCGGGAAGAAACTCTCTGTGGGATATTTCAAACTCTTCAAGGATTTTCTTTCCCTCTTCTTGAACGACAATCTGGTTAAAGAACATGGCTCCGGCCCACATTCCTCCGCCCACGGAAAGCCGTTTCTCAAAAATCACCGTTTTTAGCCCTTCTCTTGAAAGATAGTATCCCGCAACGAGGCCCGACGGACCCGCCCCAACGATTGCTACGTCAACATCAAGATGATTTTTTAACTTCTCAAAAAACGAAGAAATTATCGCTTCAGACACCACCACTTCGTTGATAGCCACTTTAACCTCCGTTTCGTAGTGTTGATTTAATAATATAACAACTACCAGCCTCTTCCTCTACCCCATCTGCCTCTCCATCCACCTCCTGGGCCAAAACCTCTTCTGCACCAACCAAAACCTCTTCCGCCACCTCCACGCCATTCGTCAATTCTTACTATCTCTTGACTTTGACACTTGGGACACCTCAAGAGCCACTTAGGCTTTCCGAAAGGTTCCTCAAACTCTTCTCCGCAAGCAAGACACTTAAACCTCCTCTTTGGAAGCTCCATGTTAGCACCCCCTAATTTAGTTTTCTGATACTAAATTTATGGCTTGTGTCAAAACATTCAAGTTTTTGTTAAAGCCCAAACAAAAGGTAGACACTATATGGTAAATCTGAAGACCACAAATTCTCAAGAACCTTGTTTTTAAAACCAATAAAAGTTGTAGATGATAGAAGAAACAGAGCTTATTAATGGATTCTAACATTTTCTTGACAATGCTAACGAGGTCAAGTATATTTTCCACTGACGGGAAAGTTGGTGTCCCCGTCGTCTAGCCAGGCCTAGGACACCGGCCTTTCACGCCGGCGGCGCGGGTTCAAATCCCGCCGGGGACGCCAAAATTTTGGGTTTGATGCTTGACAAAGAACCCCCCTTTTCCCCCTCCCTCCCATAGTGGAGAAAGGGGCATCTGATTCCGGATGCCCCTTCTTTTAAAAACCTACAACTCTTCAACGATTATGTTCGTGTTGGTGTAAATGCAGATGCTTCCTGCAATCTCTATGGCTTTCCGGGCAATCTCCTTTGCGGAAAGAGAAGTGTTCTCGTAAAGTGCTATTGCTGCAGCTTGTGCGTAAGGTCCTCCAGACCCGATAGCCATTATTGGAACATCGGGTTCAACTACATCACCGCTTCCCGAAATGAGCAAAATTCTTGAAGTGTCTGCCACAAGAAGCATCGCGTCAAGCCTTCTCAAAACCTTGTCGGTTCTCCAGTCCTTGGCAAGTTCAACCGCAGACTTCAAAAGATTCCCACCGTAGGTCTGAAGTTTGTTTTCAAACCTCTCAAGAAGGGCAAACGCATCTGCGGTTGCTCCCGCAAACCCCGCAAGAACTCTTCCGGAATAAAGTTTCCTGATTTTTCTTGCCCTACTCTTAAAAATCGTATTCCCAAGACTCACCTGACCGTCTCCGGCCATTGCAACCTTACCGTCCCTTAAAACCGCACATATCGTGGTTGAATTAAACGCTTTCACCTTTTATACCTCCTTAATCTTGCTCCGACGGACTGTCCGGCCACCGCTACGGCTATCAAAATCGGTGCAAACTTTATGGAAATCCCCGCAAAGATTCTCATTACAACTATCAAAGGAATGGGAGCATGAACGTAAGCAAACCACTTTGCAGAAAACTTTTTAACCCCTTCCCTTAACCATCCGAACGGAAGGTTCAACAAAAACGTCACAAAAACAATGGCGGTCAACTTTTCCATTTCTTGTATTCCTCCTCGGTGAGGTTTAAATTTATTCCCCGAAAGCGCCCGTAGCTCAGATGGATAGAGCCCAGGACTCCGGATCCTGGTGTCGCGGGTTCAAGTCCCGCCGGGCGCGCCACTATTTTTCCGGTCTTAACTGCGGAAAGAGAAGAACTTCCCTTATTGAGTCGTTGTTCGTGAAAATCATAACGAGTCTGTCTATTCCTATACCCTCTCCAGCTGCCGGCGGCATTCCGTATTCAAGGGCAGTAATAAAGTCTTCGTCAAAAGCCATTGCTTCGTCGTCTCCCTTTTCCCTTTCTTTTAACTGTTGAAGAAACCTTCTTTTTTGCTCCTGAGGGTCGTTAAGTTCCGTGTAAGCGTTCGCTATTTCCCTTCCGCAAATTATCAGTTCAAACCTTTCCACCAGTTCCGGATTACCTCTCTTTTCCTTCGCAAGGGGTGAAATACCTTTCGGAAAGTCAACCACGAAGGTCGGATTTATGAGTTCCGGTTCAACGAGTTTTTCAAAAAGTTCCTGAACGCGTTTAAGGTGAGTTAAACTTTCTGCATTTTCAATACCAATCTCTTTTGCCTTTTCTAAAACCGCTTTTTCGTCCTTTAAGATTTCCTCCTCCGAAAGTCCCGTTTTTTCAGAAATTGCGGAAAGGAAAGAAATCCTCCTAAAAGGAGTTTTGAACGACAGTTTGTGTCCTTTAAATTCAATTTCCCTTACTCCCTTTCCGAAAATTTCGTCAAGCAGAAATTCAAACAGTTCTTCGGTCATTTTCATCAAATCTTCGTAGTCCGCATAAGCCATATACCATTCAATCATCGTAAATTCCGGATTGTGCTTTGAACTTATTCCTTCGTTTCTGAAGTTTCTTCCGAGTTCGTAAACCCTTTCAAAACCTCCAACGAGAAGCCTTTTTAAATAAAGTTCCGGGGCTATTCTCAAGTAAACGTCAATGTCAAGGGCATTGTAGTGGGTTATGAAAGGTCTTGCGTTTGCTCCGGAAGCGACGGGTTGGAGAATCGGAGTTTCAACCTCTATGAAACCTCTGTTGTCTAAAAATTCTCTTATCTTCTTAATCACCAAGTTTCTGACCACAAAGGTTTTCCTGACCTCCGGATTCACTATGAGGTCAAGATACCTTTGACGATATCTCTTCTCGGTGTCCTTGAGTCCGTGCCACTTTTCCGGCAACGGTCTTAAGGATTTTGAAAGGAGTTGAACTTCCTTGACTTCAACGGTCAGTTCTCCCGTTCTGGTTTTAAACAAGGTTCCTTTTACTCCGACTATGTCTCCGATGTCAAACAACTTTTTGAAGGTATCGTAAAAGTCCCCGACGGTATCTTTTCTTATGTAACACTGAATTTTGTCTGTGAAGTCTTGAATGTGGAAAAACGTTGCTTTTCCCATGATTCTCATACTGACTATTCTTCCCGCAACCGAAAAACAGGTTTCGGGAAATTCGTTTTCCTTTCCGAACTTTTCTTTAAGTTCGCGAGCCGTTGCGTTTACTTCAAACTTGTAAGCGTAAGGAGGAATTCCGAGTTCTTTGAGTTTTTCAATCTTTTGAAGCCTTTGCTCAATAATTTTTTCTTCAGCCACCTTTAACCTCCGAACAGATACATGATTTTCGTTTCTTTTAAGCGTAAGTTTTCAAGACTTGAAAAGATTTTTTTAATAAACGGCTTTTTGACCTTCACAAATTCAACTTTGAGTTCCTTTGTTTTGGCTAAAGACTTTGCGATTTCTATTGCCCTGTCAAGTCCTCCGAGTTCGTCAACAATTCCGAGTTCTTTTGCGGTTCTGCCGGTGAATATCCTTCCGTCCGCAAAAGAATAAACCTTTTCAACCGGTATTTTTCTTGACTTTGAAACCGCTTCAACGAACTGCGAATAAGCGTCCTTAACCACGCTTTCAATAATTTTCCTTTCTTCCGGTTTCATCTCTTTGAAAGGACTCAAGATGTCTTTAAACTTACCGCTTTTCACGCTTACAACTTTTATTCCGAGTTTTTCCGCAAGTTTTTGAAGGTTATATGACTGAACGATTACCCCTATGCTCCCGGTAACCGTTCCCGGTTGAGCAACGATTTTATTCGCTCCGAGACTCAAGTAAAGGCAACCGGAAGCACAAAGAGAACCCATAGAAACGACGACGGGTTTTTTCTTGGAAATTCTTTTCAACTTCTCGTAAATCTCCTGACAGGCTCCTACCACACCTCCCGGAGAGTTAACCCTTAACACGACCGCTTTTACGGTGCGGTCATTTTCAAGTTCCGAAAGCACAGAAAGGTAAGGTTCTTCGGAAGTTATGATTCCTTCTAATCTTACAACGGCAACTTTGTTTACCAGTTCCTTTTGCCAAAAAACACTCAAGAGAAGTGAAACAACCGCAACGAGCAAGACCGACACAACAATTATTAACTTCCGCATTCTCCTACCCTAAAAACGGTTTATAAGGGAAGTTTATATAACTTTCCAAAACTCATCTGTAATCAAAAAAATATTCCCCGAAGGGGGTATCATTACAAAGACAAAAAAATCCAACAAAAAGAGACAAGCATGCTTGAAGAAATTATAGCAAACATCTTACACGGTAGGGGGTAAGCACATACTCCCCACCTCCGACCAACCCCAACCTGGTACAAACCATGAACAAATCATCAAGCAAAACAAC
>CAZZKT010000041.1:0-10651 GCA_964654625.1 uncultured bacterium | reverse complement strand
AACGGGTGGAGCTGAGCGGTACTAATCGGCCGAGAGCCTCAGCTAACCGCCACAACTAAAACTAACCCCCCTATTCACCTGTCAAGGGTCTGGTGCCCATAGCGGCGGGGAAACACCCGTTCCCATTCCGAACACGGAAGTTAAGCCCGCCAGCGCCGATGATACTGCCCTGGAGACGGGGCGGGAAAGTAGGGCGGTGCCAGGCCCTTCTTGATTTTTTTTATTCGGAACTTTAACGAATCAGCAGTTCTTCAATTTTTTCAATTACCATTTCGGGTTTTAGGTCTTTCATGCATTTGTGGTGTCTCTCCGGGCACTTTTCGGGACCGTGAATGTTGCACGGTTTACACTTTAAGGTTAAACTCACCCACTTTCCGTTCTTGTAAGGGTAAAATCCGAATTCCGGAACTGTCGGACCGAAAATTTCTATCACCGGCGTTCCCAATGCAGTTGCAACATGAACCGGGGAGGAATCGTTAGACACTACCAGACTCGCAAGTTTAACTATTGCAAAAAATTCTCTCAAGTTGGTTTTACCGCAAACATTTAAACACCTTTCTTTCATAAATTCGCAAACTTTCAAACAAGCATCAGCATCTTTTTTTGTTCCACCGATTACAACGTTAAAACCTCTTTTAACCAAAAAGTCTCCGACTTCTGCAAAATATTCCGGAAGCCACCTTTTGGTTCCCCAATTTGCGCCCGGAAAAAGAGCCACGAAAGGAAGTTTAATGGAGAACTTTTTCACAACCGCTTCCTCTTCAGATTTTAAAACGACAAGTTCTGGACTTTCACCGTCAGGTTTGATTTCAAAAGGGGTCAAAAGTTGTAGGTTTCTTTCAACTTCGTGAAGTTCTTTCCTGTATTCAACGGTTTTTGTGTAAAGAAAGGAAAAACCGGAATTTTTGAATCCGATTCTCTCGGGAATCCCGGAAAAAAACAAAATTAAAGAGGTTCTATGGGAACGGTGAGGAGAAAAGACAAGGGAAATCTTCAGTTCCCTTAAAATTCTTATCGGCTCTAAAGTCTTTTTCTTCTCAACGGAAATTACCCCGTCCACGAACCGTAAATTTTTTAAAGCATCCTCAAGTCCTCTTCTTACTGCTACGAAGACTTGAGAATACGGAAAAAACTTTTTGACGGACTTTATCAACGGTGTGGTTAAAACCAGGTCACCGAGAAAAGCAGTTTGGTAGATTAGTATTCTTTCGCTATCCAAACTGCACTTCTCCGTCCTTCAAAAGGCAAACTTCCTTCCCTTTGATGGTCAGTTTCAGGGTCGGTTTTTCTACCAAAAGGTCAAGGTGAAAGTTTGCCCTGACCTTCCCGCCGAAAGAAGAGTTGTCTCCGAGGGCTATGTGGCAAGTTCCGAGGATTTTTTCTGCCTCAAGAATGTTCGTCTTGCACTCTGCCCGTTCGTTCGTTCCGATACCGAGTTCTGCAATGTTTTTTGCCTTCTCGTCCTTTTCAAAAACCGACTCTAAGAACTTGCAAAATTCCGGCTCTCCTTCAAGTTTTGAAACAGAACCGTTTTCCACGAAAACTTTTACGGGTTCTTTCAAAACCCTGTCGGGTGCATACTTGGTGACGAACACTCCTTCGCTTTCACCTTCAACGGGAGCAATAAAGCCTTCTCCTGCGGGAAGGTTTCCGAAATTGCCGGGAGAACAGATTTTACCGGTATCTGCAATCCCTGTTCTTCCTTCAAGGTTTAAGACAATCTCTGTTCCGTAAGGGCAAGTAATAAAAGCACTTTCCGCTTCCGTCAGGTAGTTTGCCACAATCACGGAAAGCCTTGAAACCTTGTTCCAGTCCGCCTGCATGGAAGAAAAGAACATAAAAGGTTCAAACAACGGCATACTCGCAAACCTCATGGCAAGAAATTCGGTGCACAGTTTTCTAAAAAGGGTATGGCTCAAGGAAAACTTGTTTATCGCAATAACAACGGAGGGAAGTTCGGTGGGAGAGGTCGTTTCCATTAGTATTTCCTTAATCACCTCTTCGTCAACTTCCTTTGCGTATAGTTTGTCCCACAGAGATTGTGAATCCATTTCAATGACGAAGTCTTCTCCAAAAACCGCCTTCCACACGCTTTTCGGAGGTTCTGCTCCGTGCATCTTTGTTGTCTCGTAAGTTATGTGAACGATTTGGGGAAACTCCTCAACGGCATGGTAGAAAACCACCTCTCCTATCCTCTCCTTTTCCTCATCGCACAAAAGACAAACCTTTTCTCCCCTTTGAACGCACAGGTTTTCTTTAAACAGTTTCAACACTGCTTCTTTATACCTTTCCTCTTTCCAGTCCCACATTTTCCACCCCTCTCCTCCTTGCAATGTCTTTTAGTCCCAAAAATGGAAGGTGTTCATCGCAAACTTCCGGATTAATGAAAGACTTGAATTTTTCCGCCCATCCGCCCGTGAGTATTACGGGAACTTTGTAAAGTTTGCGAAGGTAAGAAACAACGCCCAGAATGCTAAGACAAACACCCGCACTGACGCATTCGCCCGTGTTCTTCCCCAGTTCAAAGGTGATTGAAGGAGAAATCTTTTTAACCATTGCGGTTTTTTCTTCAAGACACTTTATTGAAGTTTCAAGTCCCGGAAGGATAATTCCCCCCAAGAATTCTCTGTCAACAACAACATCAATTACGAATCCCGTGCCAAGACTTACAACCATGAACGAGTCAAAAAAGTTCAGTCCCGCGCAAATGTTAACAATCCTGTCTGCTCCGAGGACTCCCTCATACCTTGATTTTACCGGTAAGTCTTCGGGGGTAACGAAAAGGCACTCTTTAAAAGAATTCTCAAGGATAGAATTAACCGCCGGCACCACACTTGCAATCAGCGCTTTGGATTTTTTAAACGATGAAGCGTTTGAAGAGAGAAAATCTTTAAGTTTTTCCGTTTCTACCCTTTGAAAAGACCGAAACTTTCCGTCCGTTATCCAAAACTTTGAGTAAGAATTACCGACATCTCCGTAAACCAGCAAGTTCAGAGCCTCCATAAAACTACGTCTCTGAACTTGCTTCTGTCATAAATACTCTTCACGTCAAGAAGAATGGGCTTTCCGTTGGATATCCTCTTGAAAAATTCCGGTTCAAGTTTTTTAAACTCTTCATGCTTAACCGCCACTATTACGCAGTCGTAAGGTGCTTTTTCTTCGGGTGCGGAAATCAAGTCAATGGAATATTCTTTCTTCACCTCCTCGGGTATTGCTCTCGGGTCGTAAACGAAGGGTTCAGCACCGTAAGATTTCAATTCTTCGTAAATGTCAACAACCCTTGTGTTTCTTACATCTTTTATGTTTTCCTTGAACGTTATTCCCATTATCAAAACTTTAGCCCCGAGGATTTGTTTACCTTGCTTTATCATCAACTTAACCGCGCTTTCTGCGACATACTTGCCCATGTAGTCGTTTATTCTTCTTCCCGCAAGGATTACTTCGGGATGATATCCGAGTTCTTGGGCTTTAAACGTCAGGTAGTAAGGGTCAACGCCTATACAATGCCCGCCGACAAGTCCCGGTTCAAACTTTAAGAAATTCCACTTTGTTCCGGCGGTTTCAAGGACATCTTTGGTGTCAATGCCGAGTTTGTGAAATATGATTGCAAGTTCGTTCATAAGAGCGATGTTGAGGTCTCTTTGAGTGTTTTCTATTACCTTTGCAGCCTCTGCGGTTTTGATGTTCCTTGCCTTAAAAACTCCGGCAGAAATCACGCTTCCGTAAACCTTTGCAAGAAGTTCGGTCGTTTCTTCATCGCATCCCGAAACCACTTTTACGATTTTATCAATCGTGTGCTTTTTGTCTCCCGGGTTAACCCTTTCGGGAGAATACCCTACTTTGAACTCCCGAAGGTATTTGAGCCCGGAATTCTTTTCAAGAACGGGCACGCAAATGTCTTCCGTCACCCCGGGGTAAACGGTGGACTCATAAACAACGGTGGTTCCTTCGGACATGTGTTTTCCCACCGTTTCTGAAGCGGACAGAAGGGGTGTCAGGTCGGGTGTTTTGTGCTCGTCAATGGGAGTTGGAACCGTTACTATGACGAGTTTACACCCGGAAATCGCTTCGGGTGAACTCGTAAACTCAACAGAAGATGATTTTAATTCTTCTTCGCTAACTTCTCCCGTCCTGTCGTAGTTGTTTTTCAGTTCTTCAATCCTTTTTTCGTTTATGTCAAATCCAACAACGCTAAACTTTTTTGAAAGTAAAACTGCAAGGGGCAGTCCGACGTATCCGAGACCAACCACGCATATCTTTTCTCTCTTCTTCTCAAAGTCTTCAAACTGCGGAAACGGGTTCACTTTCCTTTTCCTCCTTTTGAGAGGTTTCTTTTAAGAATCTGAAGTAGTTGAAGATTCCGTCCACGGTTCCGTTTTCAACGTTTGAAATAAACTCTTCAAAAAGACCAAAGGCTTCCTTTTTAAACTCAATGACCGGGTCTTTCTGTCCGTATCCTCTCCAACCTATGCTTTCCCTTATGTGGTCAAGGGCTCTCAAGTGAAGTCTCCAGTAATAATCAAGGTTTTGAAGAAGCGCCATTCTCTCTATCTCTCGCATTTGCTTTTCTCCGATTTCTCTCTCCATCTTTTCATACTCTTCCAGCATCCTCTCGTAGATGATTTTAAACAGTTTTTCTTGAGGAGTTTTGGCACCCTTTACTTCCATCCTTTCAAGTTCGGGGTAGTTTTCCGGCACCGGAAAGTCTATTCCAAACCTTTGTTCAAGAACTTCTTTGAGTTTGCCGAGTTCCCACTCGTCCGGCAAAACGTCCTCCGGAGCAAACGCATCAATTAACTCCCAAACAATGTTTTCTATGAAAGTGAGAATTTCTTTCTTAAGACTCTCACCTTCCAAGATTTTGTTTCTTTGTTCGTAAACCACTTTCCTTTGAACGTTGTAAACCTCGTCGTATTCAAGGAGTCTTTTTCTGATTTGGAAGTTGTGTTCTTCAACTCTTCTTTGCGCAGTTTCAAGGGCTTTTGAAACCATTTTGTGTTCTATCGGTTCGTCTTCCGGAATGTTCATGAGTTCCATCATCTTTTTAATCCTGTCCGAACCGAAAAGTCTTAAAAGGTTGTCTTCAAGGGACAGGAAAAACCTTGACTCTCCGGGGTCTCCTTGCCTTCCCGCTCTTCCCCTCAACTGATTGTCAATTCTTCTTGATTCGTGGCGTTCCGTTCCTATTACATACAACCCACCGAGTTCCACAACTTTCTTTCTTTCTTCTTCCGTAATTTTCTTATACTTTTCCAGCGTTTTCTGGTAGATTTCTTTGTATCTTTCCTCTCCGACCCTTTCCGGCGTAATTCCTTTGTTTTTCAACTCTCTTTTGGCAAGAAACTCCGGATTTCCTCCGAGAAGAATGTCCGTTCCCCTTCCGGCCATGTTCGTTGCTATGGTTACTGCATGGAGTCTTCCCGCTTGAGCCACTATTTCCGCTTCCTTTTCGTGGTGTTTGGCGTTTAAAACTTGATGGGGTATTTTCTTCCTTTTGAGAAGTTTTGAAAGGTATTCCGAAGCCTCTATGGAACTCGTTCCTACAAGAACCGGCCTACCCTTTTTGTAGTTCTTCTCAATTTCTCTGACGACCGCTTCAAACTTGGCTTTCATGGTTTTGTATATGACATCGGGATGGTCAACCCTTATCATCGGCTTGTTCGTGGGAATTACTACCACCTCAAGCCCGTAAATCTCTTTCAATTCAACTGCTTCGGTTTCTGCAGTTCCCGTCATTCCCGCAAGTTTTTTGTATAACCTGAAAAAGTTTTGAATGGTTATCGTGGCAAGGGTTTGGTTTTCCGCTTCTACTTCAAGTCCCTCTTTTGCTTCTATCGCCTGATGGAGACCGTCGCTCCACCTTCTTCCCGGCATTATCCTGCCGGTAAACTCGTCAACGATGATTACCTTTCTCTTCTTTTCTTTCGGGTCGTATTGGACAACGTAGTCAACGTCCCTTTTGAAAAGATGGTGCGCTCTTATGGACTGTATGATTGCGTGAAGAAGGTCAGCAAACTTTGGGTCGTAAAGGTTGAAGTTTTCTATCCCCGTTTTCTTTTCTACGATTTCTTCAATTTTCTTTATTCCCTCGTCAGTTAACACCGCAGTTTTTGTTTTTTCGTCAAGTTTGAAGTGCTTGTCTTTTTTCAACTTTCTCACTATGTTGTCCGCAATGTAATAAATGTCAACATTTTCTTCAGCCGGGCCGGAAATAATGAGCGGAGTTCTTGCTTCGTCTATGAGGATTGAATCAGCCTCGTCAACAATCGCATAAAACAGTCCCCTTTGAACCCTTTCCTCTTTTGAAAAAGCCATGTTGTCTCTTAAATAATCAAAGCCGAATTCAGAGTTCGTTCCGTAAGTAATGTCCGCTTGATACATCTTTTTCCTTTCTTCTTGTTCCATGTTGTTTTGAAGATAACCGACGGTGAGTCCCAAGTATTTGTAAATCGGTCCCATCCATTCTGCGTCCCTTTTTGCAAGGTAGTCGTTGACCGTAACAACGTGAACTCCTTTTCCTGCAAGTGCATTTAAATAAACGGGAAGGGTTGCCACAAGTGTTTTACCCTCTCCCGTTTTCATTTCTGCTATTTTTCCTTGGTGAAGGACGATTCCGCCCATAAGTTGAACGTCAAAGTGCCTCAAACCGAGAGTTCTTTTGGATGCTTCTCTGACCGCAGCAAATGCTTCCGGCAGTATGGAATCCATAAACTTAAACTTTTCTTCATCCTTTTCTATGCGGGAAAGTGCTTCTTTCCACTTTGCGGTAAGTGAAAGGAGTTCTTCCCTTGATTTCTTTTCAAATTCTTTTTCAAGGGAATTTATCTTTTCAACCAACGGCTTGAGTTTTTTTAATTCCCTTTCGTTCTTACTGCCGATAATTTTCGTAATTATGGTTCCAAGCATTTTTCCACCCTATAAAAATAAAAAACAAACTGGTGCCCGGGGCGGGATTCGAACCCGCACGCCCGCGGAGGGCAAGGGATTTTGAGTCCCTCGCGTCTGCCAGTTCCGCCACCCGGGCAAACCAGTTTTGCTAGGGTATAATATTATGTGCAAAGAGGAATTTTATCAACTTTGTGTTAAAGTTCACTGATGTAATGGGCCCCACGGTAAAAAAGATGAACGAGAAGCTTTTAAGACTCCTGTTGAAAAGTTTGTCAAAAAAGATTTTCAAAGTGTCCGCTATGTAGTGAACTCCAACAGAAACTTGCAAATGTCTCCCCTTAGGACTATTTTTAAAGTAAACTAAAACGCTCTGTTAATTAATTTAAGAAGGGGGTTTTAATTGAAGGGGGTTCTCCTTGCTGCAGGTCTTGGAACAAGAATGGGCAATTTAAATATACCCAAGGGACTCCTCAAAGTCGGAGGAAGGGAGATAGTTTACAGGACGATTCACTACCTTAGAAAGTTCGGCATAAACGAGTTTGTCGTTGTGGTCAACGAATTTTCGGAAGAATGGTATAGAAAGTTTTTTGACGAACTCGGAATAAGAGCTGTTTTCGTATTAAACCGCCATCCCGAAAGGGGCAACGGTTATTCTTTATACCTTGCCAGAACGGAAGTAAACGAAAACTTCGTTCTCTTTATGAGCGACCACATCTACAGCGAGGAGTTCATAGAGAAAGCCTTAAATGGTCAAGGACTCGTAGTTGACAGAATCGGCAAGTTCGTTGAAGAGAAAGAAGCAACGAAAGTAAAAGTAAACAACGCAAGGGTTGAAAAAATCGGTAAAGACCTCACAGATTACGACTTTTTTGACACGGGCTTTTTCGTTCTAACTCCGGAAATTTTTAAGTTTGCAGAAGAAGTTGTAAAGAACAAAAGAGAAGGAGAAATCACCTTAAGCGAAATTATTGAAACCGCAAAAGTTCCAGTTCACGAAGTTTCGGGAGAATTTTGGATGGATGTTGACACCCAAGAAGAGTTAAAAAGGGCAAACTGCGAAGTGGTTAAACAATCAGTTAAGGACTCCGAAGACGGAATCGTTTCAAAGTATCTGAACAGAAAAATCTCAACGAGGATTTCATGCTATCTTGTTGACAAAATAACCCCCAATCAAGCAACGCTGTTGACGTTTTTGATTGGCATTCTCTCCGGACTTGTAGCATTTTTTAACGTTCCCCTCGGAGGAGTAATTTATCAGATAAGTTCTGCAGTGGACGGCATTGACGGTGAGATTGCAAGAAGTTCTTTGAGGACTTCAAAACTCGGCGGATACCTTGACTCGGTTCTTGACAGGTTTGTTGACGCTTTCTTTTTAATCGCTCTTTCCGTTCACCTTCCGGGTTCTGTTCTGTCTTCCGTTTTGACGGGTTTGAGTATTTTCGGCTCGGTAATGGTCAGTTATACGACGGAAAGATACAAAGGAGCTTTCGGAGAAAGTCCGTTTAAATCCATCCCGGCTTTGAAGTTTTTTCCGGGTAAAAGGGACGAACGGGTTTTCGTAATAATGTTGTTCTGTCTGTTGGATAAGGTCTTTGAACTCTTTGTGTTTCTTGCGATTTTGACAAATCTGAAAGTTATTTATAACCTTGTCTTAATCTACCTAAAAAAATCCAAAGAAGGAGGTGAGAGCGGTGGTTAGGGTAGCGATTCTCGGACAAGGATTTGTTGGAAGCATCTTCGCAGTGGGCGTTGAAAGGATAAAGAAAGGAGAAATCAAGCCCTACGGAGTTCCTCTTCAAGACGAACTTCCCTACAAGATTAAGGACATTTCCATAGTGTCAAGTTATGACGTTGACAAAAGCAAAATAGGGAAAACGGTTGCAGAGGTTGCTAAGAACTATTGGAATCACGATGTTCCGGAAACCTTGAAGGAAATCAAAATCAGAAAAGGAGTTCATTTAAACAGTTTAAGAAACCTGCCCATTGAAGGGGTTGGGCTGGAAGACGAAATGAAGTTGATGGACGCAGTTGAAAAACTCGTTGAAGAATGGAAGAAAGACAAAGTAGATGTAATCGTTAATGTCTGCACGACGGAAAGTTTTGTTCCCTTTGAAGACAAGAAAAAACTTGAAGAAGCAATAAAGAACGACGACAGACAAAGACTTACCGCCACTCAAGTTTATGCTTACTCTGCGGGACTTTATGCAAAAGAGGTAGGAGGTGCGGTTTTTGTCAACACCATTCCCACACTTCTTGCAAACGACCCTGCTTTCGTTGAACTTGCGGAAGAAACAGGACTCGTAATCTTTGGTGATGACGGAGCAACGGGAGCAACTCCTCTTACTGCAGACGTTCTTGCCCACCTTGCCCAAAGGAAAAGACACGTAAAAAGCATAGTTCAGTTTAACATCGGAGGTAATACCGACTTCCTCGCTTTGACCGATGCGGAAAGGAACAAGAGTAAGGAGTTCACCAAGTCAAGTGTTGTTAAAGACATTCTCGGATACGATGCTCCTCACTTCATTAAGCCGACCGGTTATCTTGAACCCCTCGGAGACAAAAAGTTCATCTCAATGCACATTGAATACGAAAGTTTCAACGGAGCAATGGACGAACTGATAATCAACGCAAGAATTAACGACAGCCCGGCCCTTGCGGGACTCATCGTTGACCTCGTCAGGTTGGGTAAGTTGGCTCTTGACAGGAAGTTGAAGGGAACCGTTTATGAAGTCAACGCCTTCTACATGAAGAATCCCGGACCGAAGGACAAGAAAAACATTCCAAGGATTGTAGCGTTTGAAAGACTTAAAGACTGGGTCAGTCAAAAATCCTAACGGGTCTGTAGAGGGTGTCCCTTTGGACGGGCTGGTAGCCCGCATCTTTTATGAGTCTTACGATTTCTGCGAGTGGGAGTCGGTATCTGACTCCCGCCGCTGCCACAACATTTTCCTCTATCATTAACGAACCGAAGTCGTTTGCTCCGAACTTCAAAGAAACTTGCGCAACCTTTCCTCCCTGCGTTACCCACGAGGACTGAACGTTCGGTATGTTGTCAAGGTAAATTCTGGAAAGGGCTAAAACCCTCAAGTATCTTTCCGCACCTTTCTTTCTAACCGACGAAAGGGCAGTGTTTTTAGGTTGAAAACTCCAAGGAATGAATGCGGTAAATCCCCCCGTTCTGTCCTGTAAACTTCTGACACTCTCAAGGTGTTCAATTATTTCTTCTTCCGTTTCAACGCTTCCGAACATCATAGTTGCGGTCGTTTTTATTCCGAGGCGATGAGCAATTTCGTGAACCTCAAGCCACTGTTCTTTTGTAATTTTGTTCGGAGAAATTTCTTTCCTGACCCTGTTTGAAAGAATTTCCGCTCCTCCCCCGGGAAGAGACCCGAGCCCGGCGTTTATAAGCCTTTTCAGTGTTTCTTCAACAGAAATGCCGGAAACCTTGGATATGTGAAAAACTTCCGGAGCGGAAAAACCGTGGATGTGAATCTGGGGAAACTCGGTCTTGATAAACTTGAGGATTCTTTCAAAAAAGGTAATGTCAAGTTCGGGATGAAGTCCTCCTTGAAAGAGTATTGCGGTTCCTCCAAGAGACACTGTTTCCTTGATTTTACTTTCAAGTTCTTCAAGGGAAATCACGTAAGCATTTTTTGAATTCGGAGAAACGTGAAAAGCACAGAACTTGCACTTGCACACGCAAACGTTTGTGTAGTTTATGTTTCTGTCAATCACAAATGTAACGATGCGACCGGGATGAAGT
>CAZZKT010000040.1:0-10893 GCA_964654625.1 uncultured bacterium | reverse complement strand
GAAAGGGATTTTGCTTTCTGCCTCAAGTAAGCCTCTATAAACATATCTATATCCCCGTCCATGACACTTTCAACGTTTGAAGTTTCAACGCCGGTTCTGTGGTCCTTAACGAGTTTGAACGGATGGAAAACGTAAGACCTAATTTGGTTTCCCCAAGATATGCTTTTGTATTCTCCCCTTGCCTTTGCTATCTGTTCTTCCCTTTTTCTCCTTTCAAGTTCGTAAAGTCTTGCTTTTAGAATCTTTAGCGCTCTCATTCTGTTTTGTATTTGCGAACGTTCGCTCTGACAGGTAACCACGATTCCGGTGGGCAGGTGGGTAATTCTTACTGCGGAGTCGGTTTTATTAACGTGCTGACCGCCCGCTCCGGAAGCCCTGAAGGTGTCAATTCTTAAATCTTCTTCTCTGATTTCTATCTCTATTTCTTCGTCAATTTCGGGAACTACTATCACTCCGCAAAAAGAGGTGTGTCTTCTTGCGTTAGCGTCAAACGGAGAAATCCTGACCAACCTGTGGGTTCCGTGTTCTGCCCTTAAAAGTCCGTAAGCGTAAGGACCTTTAACGAGTATCGTTGCACTTTTTATTCCCGCTTCTTCGTTTTCCTGAATGTCTATGATTTCCGTTTCAAATCCCTTCCTTTCAGCCCACCTTAAATACATTCTCATGAGCATTTCAGCCCAATCGCACGAATCGGTTCCACCGGCACCGGCATGAATCGTCAAAATTGCGTTTTTCTTGTCAAATTCGTCCTTGAACATTGCCTTTATTTCAAGGGAAGAAATTTCTTTTTCTGCGGTTTTTAAGCATTCTTCACAATCCTTCAAAAGTGACGAATCAAACTCTTCTTCAAGCATTTCCACCATTAGACTCGCTTCTTCAAGTTTTTCTTCCAGTGCTTTTATGGAAGAAACTTCCGCGGTTAGTCTGTTCCTCTCTATCGTTAAGGATTTAACCTTATCCGGGTCGCTCCAAAACTCGGAAGAACTCATTTTCTTTTCAAGTTCCTCAAGTTTCGCTTCAAGTTCTTCAAGATTAACAACAGACTTTGCTTCTTCAAACCTTTTTTTAAGTTTCTCAATCCTTTCTTTGAGTTCTTGTATCTTCTCAAGCATCTTTAAACCTTCTTGGCTTGTTCAATAACCGTTTCGGGAATTTCAACGGGATAATCTCCGTCAAAGCAAGCAGTGCAAAAAATATCCCTTTTCCCTACCGCTTCAAGCATACCTTCAAGAGAAAGATAACCCAAAGAATCTGCTCCTATGAACTTTCTTATCTCTTCAACGTCGTTCTTGGAAGCAATCAATTGGTCTCTCGTTGGAGTGTCTATTCCGAAGTAGCAGGGCCACCTCGTTGGCGGAGAACTTATCCTCATGTGAACTTCAACCGCTCCTGCCTCTTTTAACATTTTTACTATTTTCCTGCTCGTGGTTCCCCTTACGATGGAATCGTCCACAACGACAACCCTTTTCCCTTTGAGAAAGCCGGGAATGGGGTTTAACTTTACCTTTACTCCGATGTCCCTCATCTTTTGCTCTGGCTTTATGAACGTTCTGCCGACGTAGTGGTTTCTTATAAATCCCATTTCAAAAGGTATACCGCTCTTTTGAGAATATCCAAGGGCAGGAACAACACCGGAGTCAGGAACGGGAATCACAAGGTCTGCATCCGCGGGGTGTTCTTCCGCAAGTCTTATTCCAAAGTTTTTCCTGACTTCATAGACGCTCTTTCCGAAAATCACGCTGTCGGGTCTTGCAAAATACACGAATTCAAAGATACACTGAGCCGTTCTGCAATTTGAGCGGGGAATCCTGTAAGAACTTACCTTTCCCTTTTCTACTACGACCACTTCTCCCGGTTCAACGTCCCTTAGATACTTGGCACCTATGAGGTCAAAAGCACACGTTTCGGAAGCAAAAACGATACTTCCTTCAAACTCTCCCATGCAAAGCGGTCTGAATCCCCAAGGGTCTCTCACGGCAATGAGTTTCTTGTTGGTCATTACGAGGAGAGAATAAGCACCTTTTAGTTTTGTCAAAGCATCCATAAGCCTTTCAAGAAACGTTCTCTTTTTGGACTTGACTATCAAGTGAACGATAACTTCCGAGTCGGTGGTTCCCCTAAATATTGAACCGTCTTCTTCAAGTTTCTGCCTCAAAATCAGGGCATTTACGAGGTTTCCGTTGTGGGCTATTGCAAGTTGTCCGTGCCTGTAAGAAACGACTATGGGTTGAATGTTGTCCGGGGAATCGGAAGCACCGGAGGTTGAATACCTGTTGTGTCCTATGGCTGTATGACCTTTGACAAGGGACAAAGCGGAAGGTTTAAACACCGAAGAAACCAAGCCGAAATCTCTGTAAAAGGTTATTTTGTTTCCGTCCGTTCCGGCAATACCGCAACTTTCTTGTCCTCTGTGCTGTAGGGCATAAAGTCCCAAGTAGGTTAGGTAAACGGCCATCGGGTGTCCGTAGATTCCGAATATTCCGCAAAATTCTTTCATCACGCTACTCCGAAGCGCTTTCTTTTTTCCTTAAAGAAGGCAAGGAGTTTTTCAAGGGGAAAAGTGTTTATAACGTGCTTTGCTTCAACCCAACCCCTTCTTGCAGTTCCAACTCCCAGTTTCATCATCCACAAGTGGTCAATGTGGTGGGCATCGGTGTTTATGCACAGGAAAACGCCGTTTTTGACCGCCAACCTGCAGTGCGCATCTTTCAGGTCAAGCCTGTTGTAGTATGCGTTGACTTCAAGTGCGGTTTGAGTTTCTCTTGCTTTTTCAAAAACTTTTTCCAAGTCAAGACTGTAACTTTCTCTTTGGTTTATGACTCTTCCCGTCGGGTGAGCGATTATGTTTACATACGGGTTTTCCATGGCTTTTAAGATTCTTTCGGTATTGTCCTGGGAAAACCTTGAATGAATTGCACCTATCACAAAGTCAAGTTCTTTGAGAAGTTCGTTATCGTAGTCAAGAGAACCGTCAGGCAGAATATCAACCTCCATACCCTTTAAAATCCTTATTTTTCCTGCGTATTTTTCGTTTAACTTGTCTATTTCGTAGTTTCTTTTCAAAACTTCTTCTTCGGTCAGCCCGCCGGCAACTTTCAAAGACTTTGAATGGTCGGAAATGCCTATGTATTCGTAACCGAGTTCAATGGCTCTTTTTGCTATTTCTTCTATAGTGGAAGCTCCGTCGCTCCACTTTGAGTGAACGTGAAGGTCTCCCTTAATTTCCGAATAGTCAACAAGTTTGGGGAGTTTTCCTTCAAGGGCAAGTTCCACTTCACCCGTGTCTTCCCTTATTTCCGGAGGAGGAGTTTGCATTCCGAGGTAGGAGTAAATTTCCTCTTCCGTTTCTCCGGCAACCTTTTCGTTTCCCTTGAACAAGCCGTATTCGTTCAACTTCAGCCCTTCTCTGACGCAGATGGTTCTGATTTTTATGTTGTGAGCCTTTGAGCCGGTGAAATATTGAAGGGCAGAACCGAAAGATTCCTTTTCTATTACCCTCAAGTCAACCTGTTCTCCTTCTTCAACGATAACCGATGCCTTTTTGGGTCCTTTCCACAAAATTTCTTTAACGTTCGGAAGGTTCACGAACGCTTCAATTATCTCCAGGTTGTCTTTTCCCGTTGCGAGAATGTCTATGTCCCCTACGGTTTCCTTCATTCTTCTTGTTGAACCGCAAACCGAAATGTTCAGCACTGCGGAGTGGTTTTTCAGGGCATTGACAATCCTGTCTGCAACAAAAACCGCAACGCCCAGCAAGACCCTTCCGGTTGACCTTTCAAGCAGTTCTATTCCCTTTTTTATCTTTTCAACCTTTTTCGGACCGAATCCCGGGAGTTTAAGCAATGACCCTTTTTCAATTGCCCGCTTTAGGTCTTCCACGCTCCTGATGTTCAGTTTGTCGTAAAACAACCTTACGGTTTTCGGACCAACGCCCGGGATTTCAAGGAGAGAAAAAACGGTGTCGGGAACCTTGTCCTTGAGGTTTTCAAATTCTTCAATCTTTCCGGTTTCCAAGAATTCAAGAATTTTTGCCTTGAGTCTTTCTCCGATTCCCGGCAACTGCGTCAGTCTTCCGGTTTTTGCAAGAACTTCTATGTCTTCGGACAGGTCTCCTATGAGCCTTGCTGCATTTCTGTAAGCCCTTATGTGATAAGGGTTGTCCCCCATAAACTCTAAAATGTTTGCCCACTTTTCAAATATCTGGGCGATTTCTCTGTTTTTCATATCTGACAACCCGAACAGCCAGAACAGGAATGACCTTGAGGTTCAATGGCTTGCTGTAGTATTGAATTTACGGTGTCTATCATCTGGGCAAGTTTCCTGGTCGCTTCAATGTATTTTTTTCCTTCCTCCGTTTCTGACAGTTTTTCCAAAGTTTTTTGATACTTGTTTCTGTATTCCTCACTGTTTGTAAGATTCAAAAGTTGCTCAAACTGCTTCAGTTCTCTGAACAGTTCGTAAGTTTCCGGGTTGCTTAAAAGACTCCTTTCTGCCATCCTTAGTTCCCTTATCTCGTCGGATTCCGCAATTGCCTTTGCAAGTTCAAAAGCCTTTTCAATTACCTTTTCCATAACATTCCCTCCACATACTATTCTAACCCATTAAGTATAACTACCGCAACCGCATAGTTTCTTTCGTGGGAAATGGAAAAAACGGGCTTTAAAGAAGTTTTAAACTTTACTCTGACCGTTAGGTCTTTTCCTCCGCCGATAACTTCAAAGTCCTTCCATCCTGCCTGAAAACCAGCCTGACTGTATGCTTTTATAAGAGCCTCCTTTAGGGCAATCCTTCCGGCAATGCATCCCCAAAACTCTTTTTTCTTTTTCTTAAAGCAGTATTCAAGGGACTCCGGAAAAATTTTGTCTAAGAACTTCTTTCCGAACTCCCCGTAGAGCCTTTTTACCCTTTCCACTTCAACGATGTCAATACCGCAGAATAGGGTCATTGGCGAAAACTACCACAACTTTGGAATGAGAAAAGAAGTTTTCTCCTTGTAGTTTTTGTATTCCTGCCCAAACCTTTTCTCAAGTTCTTTTTCTTCAACCATCTTAATGTAAACCAGAAACAAAAGGAAATAAACTCCCGTTATCATCAACGCGGACGGTGAACCAAGCCAAATTGAAATAGCAGTGTAGTAAAGAACAGTTCCAAGGGTCATCGGATTCCTACAATATCTGTAAGGGCCTACACTAATCAACTTTTGGGTAGGAATTGTCGGAACTGGAGTTCCTCTTCCCAGCGTTATTTGATACCAACTTGCAGAGATTACAAGAACTAATCCCAAGATGCATAAAACCAATGCCAAAGGCTTTTGCAAATAAAAGGAAAAAGCTTGGATTCCTAAAGTTTTGTCAACAACTCGCGACACAACTACAATAAAAAGTGGATTCAGAATAACGAATACAAATCCACCCGTTAGTAAAGTTATTACCTTCTTCATTTTCATCACCCTCCTGCGCGGATAGCAATATTTAGTTTGACCCCCTAAAAATTGTACACCTACCCCGAAACATTAACCAAACCCTCCCGAATAACAAACTCCAAGTGCCTCTTTTTTTGGAGTCTTATACTCTATGCCTCTGTGAATCCTGTTGTTGTAAAATTCTGTAGTGAACTCTAACAACCTCTTGTCAGCAACCTTAAGGTGTCTTATATTTTTTCCCTGCTCGGGGCATAGCTCAGTCTGGTTAGAGCGCGTGCCTTGGGAGCACGAGGTCGCCCGTTCAAATCGGGCTGCCCCGACCATTTACGTCATGGGCCCGTAGCTCAACTGGATAGAGCAACGGACTTCTAATCCGTAGGTTGGAGGTTCGAGTCCTCCCGGGCCCGCCATTTCTTTATTTTGAACAGGAGGGGAAAATGCCAAATACGAAGTCTGCAAAGAAAAGACTACGCCAGAGTTTAAAAAGGAGGGAAAGAAACAGGTATTACATAAGAAGAATGAAAACCGAAGCCAAAAAGGTTCTTGAAGCCGTAAAAGAGAAAAATCTTGAACTTGCAAAGGAACAACTAAAAGTTGCTATGAAGTGGATTCAAAGGGCAGCCTCAAGAGGGGCAATTCACAAAAACGAGGCTGCAAGAAGGCAGTCAAAGGTAGCAAAGGCAGTTGCTCAACTTGAAAAAGAACTCATGGCAACTTCCTCATAGGGCCGTAGCTCAGTGGGAGAGCGCCACCTTGACGCGGTGGAGGTCAGGGGTTCGAAACCCCTCGGCCCTACCATTCTTTACTTTATAACCCCCGAAGTAGATTCACTGCCCGCCCTTGTTGAAATCACCGAGAAAGCATTAGAAGGTGGTGTTGACGTAGTTCAATACAGGGCCAAAAGAAAGGAGATAAGAACCTTCTATGAAGAAGCCAAAGTAGTAAACTCCGTTTGCAAAAAGTATGGTGTTCCATTCATAGTCAACGATAGAGTTGACATCGCTTTAGCGGTTGGAGCGGACGGAGTTCACGTAGGAGACAAAGACCTGCATCCTTTGATTGTCAGAAGAATTGTCGGTAAAAACTTTATAATCGGTTTTTCCACCCATTCCCTTTCCGAGGTGCTTTCCGCAAACGGTCTTGTGGGAATCGTTGATTACTTGGGATTTGGACCGATTTTTCATACCAAAACCAAAGAAGACGCAAGAAAACCCGTCGGAACGGAAAAACTGGAAAAGGTTTTAAGGATTTCAAAACTGCCGGTCGTTGCAATCGGCGGAATAAACATTTACAATGTAGAGGAAGTAATTGCAAAGAAACCGTTCGGAATAGCGGTAAGCAGTGGGATTTACCTCGGTGACCCTTACGAAAATGCCAAAAAATTAAAGAAACTCATTCAGGGAAAAAGGTGAAAAAGAGTAATTTGCTGATAACCGTTTCTTCGGTATTGTTTTCAATTTCCATTCCGACCTCTATGGCTCTTGACAACACTGCAACAGCAATTTCCGCGGTTGCATTGATTGTCCTCCTCATTGAGGGAAGAAAAGTGTTTAAGGAAGTGGACTTAAAACCTCTCGGAATTCTTTTAACACCTCAAGGAGTAAGTTCTCTGGTGAACCCTTCTCTTCTTGTGAACTTGCCAAAATTTACAGACATTAACCACCATTTGTTTGCTTATTTTGTTCCGTTCTTTGAAAAGCGTAGGTTTTTTATATACATTCTTGCAATAACTTCCACTTTATCCGCCCTTTCAGTTTTATATCCGAGAATTTCTCTGTTTTTTAAACATCATCATTCCTTCGGTTTTTTTAATAACCCACTAACAACCGCAGGAGTTTTGTTCGTTTTATTCTTCCTTATGCTTTCAGAATGTTTAAGAACAAAAAATCCTTTATTCCTCTTCCCTTCACTGTTTTCTGTAATTGCCATTTTTGAACTCCTTGAAAGAAGTTATTACGTAGCAATTTTTGTTTTTGTTATTTTTGCAGTGTTATTTTTTGCAATTAAAAGCAGAAAACTTGCGGTTTTGCTTTTTGTTCTTTCAATTGCCGGTGCGTGGTATTTTTGGCACTTGCCGAAATACAAGGCAAGGTTTCTTTCTTCCTTTCAAGTTAAAGCGGACTCAAGCATAAAAGACAGGCTCAGCATTTGGCTTTCTTATGTGAAGTCTTTTAAAGAGGACTATTCCTTGGTTCATATTTTCTTCGGCTACGGGGAAAGGTGTATTGAACTTGCGAAAAAACATTTTCCGGAAAGTTTTAAACAGGTTTGGGGAAAAGAACCCACCCAGGAAGACATTAGAAATCACTTTTACGGCGGTGAAGCCCATAACATTTACATTAAGATGTTTAGCAAGTATGGACTTTTCGGACTTTTGGGTTATCTTGGCTTTTTTGGTTATGTAATTGCAAAGAATCTGAGGATTTTTAAGCCTTATAGTCTCGTTTTTGCTTCCGGTTATCTCGGTTTTTTGTCCGCAGGATTTTTTGAGAATAACTTTACCGATGCCGAGATTCAGTATGCACTTTTGTTCACAATAGCGTATAATCTCTCACTACTTAAAAGGGAGGTGAAGGATGGAATTTCACGTTAAAGACCTTTCTCTTGCCGACAAGGGGAAGAACAGAATAGAATGGGCGGAAATGGATATGCCCGTTTTGAGAGAAATACGAAAGAGATTTTCCAGAGAAAAACCATTAAAGGGAATAAGAATAGGGGCTTGCCTTCACATTACAACCGAAACCGCAAACCTTGCAATAACTTTGAAGGAAGGAGGAGCGGAAGTTTATCTTTGTGCGTCCAACCCGCTTTCTACGCAGGACGATGTGGCTTCTGCATTAGTTAAACACTACGGGATTCCCGTGTTTGCAATAAAGGGAGAGGACAACGAAACATACTACTCCCACATAAGGGCGGTAATCTCAAAAAAGCCTCACATTACGATTGACGACGGTGCGGACCTCATTTCAACCCTGCACAAGTCGTATCCCTCTCTGCTTGAAAACGTTTTGGGCGGAACCGAAGAAACCACCACGGGAGTGATAAGGTTAAGGGCAATGGCAAAAGACGGGGCGTTAAAGTATCCCGTGATTGCGGTAAACGAAGCAATGACAAAGCACTTGTTTGACAACAGATACGGAACCGGACAGTCAACCATTGACGGCATTCTCAGGGCAACCAACAGGTTGTTGAGTGGAAGCGTTTTTGTGGTTGCAGGATACGGATGGTGCGGTAAGGGAGTTGCAATGAGAGCGAGGGGAATGGGAGCAGAAGTAATTGTAACCGAGGTTGACCCGATTAGGGCTCTTGAAGCAAGGATGGACGGTTTCAGGGTTATGAAGATGGAAGAAGCGGCAAAGTTGGGAGACATATTCTGCACGGTAACGGGGAACATAAACGTGATAAGGGAAGAACACTTCCTACTTATGAAAGACGGCGCAATAGTTTCAAATTCGGGACACTTCAACGTTGAAATAGACATACCTGCCCTTGAAAGGATTTCCGTTAAGAAAAGACAGATAAGGGATTTTGTAACCGAATACACGCTTTCCGACGGAAAAAGAATATACCTCCTTGCAGAAGGAAGGCTCGTGAACCTTTCTTCCGCAGAGGGGCATCCAGCGTCCGTTATGGATATGAGTTTTGCCAATCAGGCACTTTCCGCAGAATACATAGCGAAAAACGGAAAAGACCTCAAACCTGACGTTTATGTTGTTCCGAAGGATATAGACAGAAAAGTTGCAGAACTCAAACTGAAAACCATGGGAATAGAGATAGATTCTTTGACCGAAGAGCAAAAGGAGTATTTGAACTCATGGGAAATGGGAACCTAAAAGACTTGAAAGAATTGCTTGAAATTGTTGACTTTAAAAAAGGGAACGGTCTTGTTCCCGTGGTCGTTCAAGATGTTTCTTCAAAAGAAGTTCTCATGCTCGCTTATGCTGACGAAGAGGCTTTGAAGAAGACCGTAGAAACGGGATATGCCCACTATTATTCCCGCTCCAGAAGGAAGTTGTGGAAAAAGGGAGAAACTTCCGGAAACGTGCAGAAAGTCAAGGAAATAAGAGTTGACTGTGATGGAGACACGCTCCTTTATCTTGTTGAACAAAAAGGAAATGCCTGTCACACGGGAGAATACTCGTGCTTTTTTAGGAAACTAAAAGTTGAGGGATAAAATGCTGAAGGAACTTTACGAAGTCGTAAAGGAAAGAAAAGAAAAACTCCCGGAAGGCTCTTACACTGCTGTCCTTTTTAAGAAAGGAGAAAATCGCATTTTGCAAAAACTCGGGGAGGAAGCAATAGAGACGATTCTTGCAATGAAGTCGGAAAGCAAAGAAAGGTGCATTGAAGAAATAGCGGACTTGCTTTATCATCTCACAGTTGCAATGGTTTTTAAAGAAATCACGTGGGAGGACGTAGAGAACGAACTAAGGAGAAGAAGAAAATAGTTCACTTACAGTGAAAGGAACTACATTTTTAATGTCAGTTGAAGAGGTTGCAAGCATCAAAACCCTGTCAAAGCCGAGGGCTACTCCGTAACACTTTGGCAAAGGATTTTCCCGAATGACCTTTAAAAAGCCTTCATCAACGCTTGCTTTTCCTTTCTTTAGAAACCTTCGCAGGTATTCTTCCGGGTCCCTCAACTCCGTGTATCCGTTGGCCAATTCAAGACCTCCAACGTAAACTTCAAACCTTTCCGCAATCCCGTTTCTTACTTCGGCCATTGCGGAAAATTCTTCGGGAAAATCTTTCAAAACTACCGGGACTTTAAACTTTTCAAGTTCCGGTTCAACTTTTTCAATGAGAATTCTGAAAAAACTTTCCTCGTAGTCGTTAACTTTGCTTTTTTGAGTTAGAGCGTGCTTGTCAAAAGGGTCAACCTTTGCAAATTCTAAAAAAGCCTCTTTTACGGTGATTACAAAACAACCTGAAAGATTAATTTCTTTCCCATTATAAACGACGCTCTCACCAAGAAGAAACCTCAAAAGACTTAAAGTTTCTTCAATTCCGTCTTTGTAATTTCCTTCCGTTGAATACCATTCAACCATCGTAAATTCAATGTTGTGTCTTCTTGAAACCTCATCGTTCCTGAAAACTTTACAAATCTGGAAGATTTTGGACATGCCAAGCGCAATCAGTCTCTTCATAAAAAATTCCGGAGAAGTGTGAAGAAAACCTTTTAACCTCTTTCCTCTCACCTTTAGCAAGACTTCAACACTTTCAATATTGTCATCCGGGCTTGCGTAAGGAACAAGAATCGGAGTTTCTACTTCGGTAAATCCTCTTTCTTTGAAGAAATTCCTTGTTTTTTCCAAAAGTTCGTTTCTTACCTTAAAAATCCTTGCGTATTTGCTTTCCATGTTCTGACCGCTTTCGTCCGCGCGAATTTGCGTAAAAGATATTTTCTCACTTTTTGGTAAAATGTAGCAGAAAATCCTTTCAAAGGGTATAACGGTGGAAATCAGAACCTA
>CAZZKT010000039.1:0-11106 GCA_964654625.1 uncultured bacterium | reverse complement strand
AGCCATTGTGCAACTTCCGGAGCAAAGTAGGTCAAAATTATGTCCGCTCCAGCCCTTTTTATTGAAATAAGAGTTTCAAGAACCACCCTCTTTTCGTCAAGCCAACCTTTTAATACTGCTGACTTTATCATTGAATACTCACCGCTTACGTTGTAGGCTGCGGTCGGATAACCGAAGGTTTCTTTGACCTTCCTTATTACGTCAAGGTATGCAAGAGCAGGTTTTACCATGACAATGTCTGCCCCTTCTTGAATGTCAAGGCTTACTTCCCTTAACGCTTCATTGATGTTCGGAGGGTCCATCTGATAACTTCTTCTGTCTCCGAAGGCCGGGGCTGATTCCGCAGCGGTTCTGAAAGGTCCGTAGTATGCGGAAGCATACTTTGCGGAATAAGACATGATTGGTATGTCTTTAAAACCTGCAGAGTCAAGGGCGGTTCTTATTGCTTTTATCATTCCGTCCATCATCCCGGAAGGGGCTACCATGTCCGCTCCCGCTTTTGCGTGGGAAACTACCTGTTTTTGCAAGAGTTCAAGGGTCTTGTCGTTGTCAACTTCCCATTCCCCGTTCTTCTTAACCAAGTATCCGCAGTGGCCGTGAGATGTGTATTCGCAAAAACAAACATCCGTTATTACATACATCTCCGGAACGTTCTTCTTTATGCTCCTTACCGCCCTTTGGATAATTCCTTCGTCCGAAAAAGAATCGCTTCCTACTTCGTCTTTGTGTCCCGGAATTCCGAAGAGGATTATTGCTTTTATCCCCAGTTCCTTAATTCTTTCAACCTCTTCCGTGAGGGTGTCCACAGAATACCTGAACTTTCCGGGCATTGAAGGTATTTCTTCAACAATTCCCTTACCTTCAACCACAAACATCGGATAAACGAGGTCATCAACGGTCAAAACGGTTTCTCTGACAAGACTTCTGATGGCTTCGTTCTTTCTCAACCTTCTCATCCTGAGTTCCGGAAACCTTCCTACAATCATGTTCAACCCCCGAACAGGTTTAGTTGTGTTTATCTCCAACCAGAAAGACCGGTCCGTGTTCGGTTATTGGAACTTCAACGTCAACGCCGTAAAATTCGGTCAGGAGGTGCTTGTCCACGATTTCTTCCTTGCTTCCCACGAAAAAACGCCCTCCGGAAAGGAGAATGACGTTGTCAACATACGGCCAGACGAGGGTCAGTTCGTGGGTTACCATGCATATTCCGAACTTTTTCTCTTTGTGAAGTTCGTTGATGATTTCCAAAATTCTCCTTGAACTTTTAAGGTCAACTCCAGTTGTAGGTTCGTCAAGGAAAACGTAGTGAGGGTCTCCCATTAAGGCTCTTGCTATGAGGACCTTCTTTTGCTGTCCTCCGGAAAGTTCGGAAAACCGCTTGTTGCGAACTTCCCACAGTTCAAATTCCTTTAACCAGTATTCTGCGGTTTCAACTGCGGAGTCCGGAACGCCAAAAGTTTTTGAAGTTTTCCCGAAAATTCCGGAAAGAACCACGTCAAAGGCAGTGGCAGGAAAATCTTTTAAGTAATTTTCCGTTTGAGGAACGTAGCCGAAAAACCTTCTTTCTTCGCAGTCTTCACTGCAGTCAACTCCGTGAATGAAGATTTTTCCTCTTATGGGAGGGATTATTCCCGTTATCGTTTTTATCAGCGTGCTTTTCCCTGAACCGTTCGGACCGACGACAAGCCAAAACTCCCCTTCTTCCATCTTAAAGTTCAAACCCTCTACGATTGCCCTGCCTTCGTATCCGACAGAAAGATTTTCCACTCTGATTCCGGTTTCTGCTAAAGCGTCCATGTCTTAGTGTCTAAAGTGCCTTATCTTCGTAAACACCATAGTTATTCCGAGATTTCTGGCAGTTTCTATGACCTCTTCATCCCTTATGGAACCGCCGGGTTGGATGATTGCTTTGACGCCGACCTTGTAAGCCTCTTCAACCGCATCCTTGAACGGAAAGAACGCTTCCGATGCCAAAACGCTACCTTTAAGGTCAAATCCCAATGACCTTGCTTTCTCAATTGCACACTTTATTGCGTCAATCCTTGATGTCTGTCCCACGCCTATTGCAAGAGTTCTCGTTCCTTTGGCAAAAACAACGCCGTTTGACTTTACCCACTTGACTACCTTGAACGCAAATTCAAGTTCCTTCCATTCTTCTTCACTCGGTTCTTTACCGCTCACAACCTCCGGCATGTCCGAAAATACCGCAGAATCGGTGTCCTGAACCAGAACTCCTCCGGAGACCTTTCGCAGGTCAAAGGGAAATCTCGGGAAGATTTCTTGCTTTATCTTGAGAACCCGGAGATTTTTTTTGCTTTTAAGAATCTCCACCGCAGACTCTTCAAAGTCCGGAGCGCAAACGCACTCGTAAAACCTTTGAATCAGAAGCCTTGCAGTTTCTTCGTCAACCTTTGAGTTAAAAGCAACTATTCCCCCGAAGGCAGAAATCGGGTCCGTTTGCAGGGCAAGTTCGTAAGCACGAACGGGAGAACAGGAAACCGCTACTCCGCAAGGATTTGAATGTTTTACTATTACGCAGGAAACTCCGTCCCTTTCAACGTCAAATTCGCAGGCAAGACCAAACGCCGAATCAATGTCGCATATATTGTTAAACGACAAAGGTTTTCCTGCGTATAGAACCTCTGCGTTTGCCACTCCCCCGGTAGAAAAGACATCTCTGTAAAAGGATGCCCTTTGATGGGGATTTTCTCCGTATCTCATATCACAAACCTTTTCAAGGGGTATCGTAAGGTTTTTCGGAAACTCTTCCGGAGGAACGGGAATTCCCTTGCTGTCAACGGAATTAAAGTATTGGGAAATCACCGCATCGTAAAATGCAGTGAGGGAAAACGCTTTTCTTGCAAGGTAAAACCTCGTTTCTTCGCTGACTTCTCCAGTTTCCTCAATTTCGCTGATAACCTTTTGATAGTCTTCGGGGTCAACGACTACCGCCACGAACTTGAAGTTTTTGGCTGAACTCCTTATGAGCGTCGGACCTCCGATGTCTATGTTTTCTATGATTTCTTCAAAACTTGCACCCTTTTCAACCGTTTCCCTGAACGGATAGAGGTTGACCACCACGAGGTCTATGAACGGTATGCCGTGTTCGTTCAACTGGGTAAGGTGAGCGGGAGTATCCCTCTTTGCAAGGATTCCGCCGTGAATTACGGGATGGAGGGTTTTAACTCTTCCGTCAAGAATTTCCGGAAATCCGGTGATTTCTGAGACTTCCTTCACCGCAATTCCGGATTCTTTCAAAAGTTTTGCGGTTCCTCCGGTTGAGATTATTTCCACTCCGAGTTCCGAAAGTTTTTTGGCAAATTCAACAATTCCCGTTTTGTCAGAAACGGAAATCAAAGCCCTTCTAACCTTCACCGCTTTCCCCCGCAAAAGACCAATTTTTAACAAATTCAACTGCACATTCCGAAATCGGTTCGGAAAGAGGAGAAGGTGTAAGAAGCGGAAATGCGTTTCTTGTCAAGGATACTATTTCTTCAGCGTGCCTTCTTTCAAAGATGAAAATTTTTAGAAGTTCTACAAGGTAGGACACGGACTTTGACCTTCCTACAACTTCTCCCCCGATAATTTTTCCTCTCTTGTCAAAGTAGAGTTTCACCTTAAACTCTTTCGGTTTTAATGCTGAAGGATGGCCGTCTGTTGCGGACGAGGAGGTGGAAGAATAAGCGATTGAATTTTCTTTCAGAATTCTCCCGGTGTATCCTGCAAATCCGACAAAAAGACTGCCGACCTGTGTTATTCCGGAAGGAACTACTTTTTCCAGTTTTACTTCCGGCCCTTCAATGTTCATCCCTGCCACCCTTCCGTCCCTTCCGGCAACACTTGCAAACATTGCGGTTATTACCTTTCCGTCTATTGCGGACCTGTGTTGAACGCAGTCTCCGCATGCCAAAATGCCTTCTACGGAAGTTCTCATAAAACTGTCAACTATTATCGCTCCTTTGTGGTCAGTTTCTATGCCCGCCTCCATGGCAAGGGACGTGTTCGGTCTAAAACCTATGGAAATAAAGCAGGTGTCAACCTCAATCCTGCGGTCTTTCAGAACCGCACTTTCAACCCTTTCTTTTCCTTCAAATTCAAGAACTGCGTTGTTTTTAATTAATTCAACGCCCAATCTTTCAAGTTCTTTTTCAATGTCTTCTTCAACTTCCTTTGAAAAGATGCCGTTTGCGAGGAAGTCCCTTGCTTCAACCAGAAAAACCCTTTTGTCCGGAAAGTTAGACTTTAACAAACCGCTCAAGTTCAAACCGATTAATCCCGCGCCGACTATCAGAATTTTTTCCGCTTTTTTTATCCGTTCTGCGGTTTGTTTGACTTCTTGAGTGATTACGGAAGGATAAAAAATTCCTTCAAGTTCCATGTTTCCTGCGTGCAGTCTGTTTGGAGCCCAGCCCGTAGCGATTACGAGTTTTTCGTAAGAGAGGGAATTTCCGTCCTCAAGAATTACTTTTCCTTTATAACTGTCTATTGCAGTTGCTCTTCCGATTAAGACTTCTATTCCGAGGTCTTCTAATTTCTTCAAAGGATGCCTATTTTCCTCCGGTTTCAGCATTCCGGAAAGAACATACGGAACCGCGCAAGGGATTTGAGAATCTTCTCTGTCCGTTATTACGAGGACGGACTTTTTCGGAAACAGTTTTTTGACGGTCTTCGCACAGTTGAATCCGGCCGGTCCTCCGCCGATTATGACGACATCCTTATGCACAACTTACCTCCTGCAATTACTTCTAATTACGACAAAAATAGTGTAGCATAAATAATGCACATATCCAAAAACTGCATGGAGGAGGGCAAGTTGAAGGTGAGAATGACGATAGAAAGAAAACTCCTTGCTTTTGGAGTGCTTGGACTTTGGGTTCTTGCAATTGTAGTTGGAATTTCAACTTACAAGTCTTCAAAGGATAACGTCATAAAGCAGGCTTTCGGAAGGTTGGAAGTCATAGAGGAAGGGAAAAAACAACACGTTGAAGACTACTTTTCCTATATGGAAAACCTGCTCGTTTCCGTTGCGGAAGACAACCTCTTAAAGAACATTTTTGAAGACTTTTCAAGGGCATTTTACAACTTACCGTTTGAAGTTTCCGTTGACAGGGAAGCGGTGTTAAGTGCTTTGAGAGAAGAATACGAAAATCATTATTTGAACAAGGTTAACTACAAAGTTCCCTCTGCTCCCAAACCGAAACCGATTGATTACTACTTTCCGAAGAGCGAAGCGGGTATCGTAGCCCAATACATATTCATCGTTAAAAATCCGAACCCAATAGGAGAAAAGAACAAATCCTCTTGGATAGAAGGCTTTCCTTCCACTTACATGAACTTTCACAAGAAAATTCATCCGTGGATTGACAAAATGGTTAAATCGTTTGGACTCTACGATGTTTTCTTCATTGACACTCAAGGAACCGTTTTCTACACGGACTTCAAAGAAAAGGACTTTGCCACAAACCTTTTTAAGGGACCCTACAAGGATACCGGTCTTGCAGAAGTTTTCAGAAAAGCCCTTGAACTTCCAGAAGGGAAAGTTGCCTTTTCCGACTTTAAACCCTACGAGCCGAGTTACAACCAGCCGGCAGCATTTATCGCTTCTCCGGTTTACAAAAACGGCAAGGTCATAGGAGTTGTTGCCTTTCAACTTCCCATTGATAAGATAGACGCCATCGTTAACTTTAACTACGAGTTTGAGAAAGTCGGTCTTGGCAAAACGGGGGAAGTTTACTTGGTGGGTGAAGACCTCCTTTTAAGAAACAACGTAAGGTTTCTAAAAGACATTGACGACCCCTTGGTGAAAATTTCGGGAACGACCATAGGAGTGCTAAAAGTTGAAAACGATGCGGTGAGAAAGGCTCTGAGCGGTGAAAAAGGAAGGGCTTTCGGGAAGAACTTTTTCGGAAGGCCGGTTCTTCTCGTTTATGCACCTATAAACGTATTTGACAAGAAATGGGCAATAGTTGCAGAGATTGAGGAAGAAGAAGTTTTGAAAGGATTAACATCCATAAAGGAGAACAAAACTTTGGCGTTTGCCATTGTATTCCTGATTTTCCTGATGGCCGGTATGGTTGCGTTTGTTAAGTTTTCTGTGGTTAAGCCCATCAACCTTCTTGCAGAAACCGCAAAAGACCTTGCGGAAGGAGAGGGAGACCTTACCAAGGAATTGAGCATTCACGGAGACGACGAGGTGGGAACCGCATCAAGATACTTTAACAGTTTCATAAGGAAAACGAGAGAAATAGTTTCCAAGGCTAAGGAAGTCCTTTCGGAAACCGTTGGGATAGCCAAAGAACTTGCAAATAAGGCTGAAACTTCAAAGCAAAAGATAGAAAAAGAGGTTGAAGCAGTTTCAACCGCTTCAAAAATAGCGCAGGCTGTGTCAGAACCCCTTAAAGAGTTCAAAGACCTCATAGAAAGTTCTTTCACGAAAATGAAAAGTGCCACCAACAGCCTTAAAGGAGTAATGGAGAGTTTCAAAAATCTCCAAGAAGTAGTCGTAAAAACGGAGAAAGAAAGCAGTGAAATTTCGTCAAAACTTGGAGAATTGAGTAAAAAGACAGAAACAATTAAGGAAATTTCAGAAATCATCGGGGAAATTACGAACAGAACCAACCTTTTGGCTTTAAACGCAGCAATTGAAGCGGCGAGAGCCGGAGATGCGGGAAGAGGATTTGCGGTCGTTGCGGATGAGATAAGGAAACTTGCAGAACAAATAAGAAAGAACACTTCTGAAATAAGCGAAATAATTTCAAGCATCAGTGATTTCATTAATCAAACTGCTGGAACAATCATCCAAAGCACGGAAGAAAACGTTGAAATGCTCAAAAAGGCCCAAGACGAAGTAACGGGGGAAATGGATAAAGTCAGAGAAATGATAGAGGGAACGGCGGATGTTCTCAAAACTTTGAAAGTTAAGTCCGCGAAGATGCTTTCCGACATTGAGGAGATTTTGAGAGAAATTGAAGTGATAAGTGCTTCTTCAAAGGAAAACTACGAAATGGTTGAATCGCTGATTGCAGGAATCCAAAACATTAAAAGGGAAATTGAGGAACTTAACAAGATAATGATGACGTTTAAGACTTAAACTTCAATTCATATGGCGGAGGGGGCGGGATTCGAACCCGCGGTACCCCTTTTCGGGGTACACACGATTTCCAGTCGTGCCCCTTCGGCCACTCGGGCACCCCTCCGTGCTGTAGAGAAAATATAAGACCCGAAGTAAAAAGTGACAAGGGATTCGTTCAAAAGAAGTGAAGAGATTTTTCCGCTATTACAAACAGAGGAAACATTCAGCCTATTGAGACTGGAAGTTGATTTTGTTAAACTTTTTATTAAAACAAACTTCAGACTTTTGAGGGGTAGGAGATGAAGATTAAAACGAAACTCGTTGTTTCCTTGGTTGTGGAAGTGGCAATGATTTTATTCTTCACAGAGTTTGTAGCCTTTAAACTCCGAGAGTTTCGGAACATTAACGAATTCTCTTCTTTTCTGTCCAAAATTGAAAAGTCAATCACCGAACTAAAGGCATCCGTAGTAACCCAAAATCAAACTCACAAAGAACAAGCACTTGACAAATTAGAACACTCACTCGTTAAACTTACCGAATTTGACTTTCCTGAATCATCAAAAGCATACACCGTGCTTCTTGAAATTATTTCAACTGTTAAAAAAGGTGAAGAAACTTCAGAGTTTTTAACCGAAAGAGAGAAACAAATAGATTCAATAAGAAAGGTAACTTCTCAAAAAGCCCACAATCTTTTGGATTTTGCAGAAAAACTTGTAAGAATAATCCCGCTTTTTAGTTTGATAATCATAGGAATTGGAGCAGTCAGTTCCTACAGGGCTATCGTAATTCCCATACAAAAGATGATAGAAACCATGAGAGAAATTGAAAAAGGCAACCTCACCAAGAAACTTTTCCTCAACAGAAAAGACGAACTTGGAATGCTTGCTCAAGAGTTTGACAGGTTTGTATCTTGGATAAGGTCAACGTTTGAAGAACTCGGAAAACTTGCATCAAAAGTTTCCAACGATTCAAGCGTTTTGACAATGGAACTTTTTAACACTTCAATAAAGAACAAAGACATAAGAGACAAGTTCTTGGAACTTTCCGCCTCTTCGGAAGTTCTTGCCAATTCAATAGCGGACGTTAACAAACTTGTTAATTCCGCAAGTAGTGAAGTTTCTTCCGTTGATAAAGAAACTGCGGAAGGAACAAAAACGATTGCAAGGTCCGCAAATGACGTTCAGGCACTTGCAGACAAAGTTATCGCTTTGAGAAGTAAGATGGAAGAACTTCAGCAAAGTTCCGTAAAGATAAAAGACGTGGTGGAAACCATCAAAACGATTGCGGACCAAACGAACCTCCTTGCTCTTAACGCTGCAATTGAAGCTGCAAGGGCGGGAGAACACGGAAGGGGATTTGCGGTTGTTGCAGAAGAAGTAAGAAAACTTGCAACAAGAACGGTTAGTTCTGCAGAAGAAATCGGTGAAATAGTTAACAACATTATCCACCTCATTGAAGGCTTTGCAAGGGACCTTGAAGAGAGGGCAGGAGAAGCCTTTAACGTTAAAGAAGAAATGGCAAGAACTGAAAACGTTCTTACGAACATAAGAAACAGGGTAAAGTCTTTGTCAAAGAAAATGGAAAGCGTTTTGTTCTCTCTCAAACAGCAACTCAGCGCTCTTGACATCGTCAGGGAAAACGTTGCGGTAATCAATGAAGAAATTCAAAGGTTTCAAGAAGTGTTTAAGAAACTCAGCGACAGGATTTACAGCACGAGAGCATCCATCAGGAGTGTTCAGGACAACATTTCAAGGTTTGACATAGGAGAAATGCTCAAAGTCTTGAAGGGTCTTGAACTATTTACGGAATGGATGTCAAAACTTCCAAAAGTTTCTCAAGGAGTTCAGGTTCCCTTGGAATACGAAACTTCACCCCTTAAAAAATGGCTTGAAAAAGAATTGAAATCTTTAAAGGTTAAAGATATTGACGAACTTGCAAACAAACTTGACGCTCAACTTGAATCCTGCTTCATATCAGCGAAAGACATAATTAAGTCCATCGGTGAAGAAAAAGTTTGTGAAAAGTTTGAGGCATTTGAAAAGAACGCCATAAAAACTGTAGAGTTGTTTGAACTAATTGTTGAGAGGGTGTCTGAAAATGGAGCAAGGAAAGAGGCTTGATGGTGTCTATCATTTCCAAGCCCAATGTAAGGACATTGTGCATACGGTTTCCATACCTATCCTTTTCAGTTTCAGAGTCGTTGAACAGGAAGATGGGACCTTCATCGCTGACAGATTTTCTCCAGCAGGAATAGCAGAAGTTTTAAAAGACAAGGAATTACTACTTGTGAAGTCCATTCTTCAAGACGGCAGAACAGAACTCATAATAGGGGAGATAAAACAGAAAGTTGAGAAAGGATACTTGGTTGACATTTCTAAAGGCGAAAAAATCGTAGAAAGCAGGGCTTTTGACCGATTTTCTTTTTGTCCCGAATTTCTCGGAAAGTTCAACGTTTTGAGTCCCGAGGGTAAAGAACTTGGAAACTGCTACATACTGGACATAAGCCTCGGGGGAATAAAGGGATTTTCAAAAACCCTTCTCCACGAGGATGTTAGAGAAGGAAACATTCTTGTTATTCAACAAGGTTCTCAAAAACTTGAGGTTGAAGTGGTAAGAACGAAAATGACCGAACACGAAGTTACCTTTGGAGCAAAAATCGTAAAAGCAAACTTTGACATTATGAAATACATAATCAGAAACTACACCCGCTTTGTAAAAGAACTTTTGACAGAAGCAAAAGCGGGGTAAAAGATGGATGTGATAAGGCTTTTTACCGCAATCGTTCTTGGAATAATTCTGTTTTTGACCTTCAAACCTTTTGAAACTATTGAGTCTGGATTTGTGGGCGTGAAGATAACGCTCGGAAAGTATGACGAAAACGAACTTCCGCCGGGACTTCACTTTAGAATTCCGATAATCCAAGACATCAAGAAGGTGGACGTAAAGATTCACGCAATAAACTACAAGGGAGAGCAAGACTTAAAGGACAAAGTCGGTCTCATAAACAAACCTTCAATAATGGTTCTTGACGAAAGGGGATTGCCGATTCAGGTTGAACTTACGGTTCAATACAGACTGCTACCGGATAAGGCTTCCGAGACTCTCCAGGAGTGGGGATGGAACTGGGAAGAGAAACTCGTTAATCCGATAGTCAGGGAAGTTGTCAGAGACGTTATCGGAAGTTATCCCGCAGAAGTTATTCCTACGAAGAGAACCGAAATAGCAACGAAGATAGAAGAAGGAATCAGGAGAGAAATATCAAAGCAGTCAAAAAGGTCTGTTGAAGTGGTCGGCGTTCAGTTAAGAAACATTCTCCTTCCTCCGGAAATTGAAAAGAAAATCAAGGAAGTTCAACTTGCAAAACAGGAAGCGGAAAGAATGAAATACGTTGAAGAGCAGGCGAAAAGAGAGCAAGAGGTTAAAAAGATTCAAGCGGAGACAGAGAGAATCCAGAAAGTCATAAAGGCTCAGGCGGAAGCGGAAGCACGACTCAAGAGGGCAGAAGCGGAAGCAAAGGCAAACGAACTTTTGTCAAAGTCAATAACGAGCAAAATTTTAAGGTGGAAAGAACTTGACGTTCAGATGAAGATTGCGGAAAGTTTAAAGGAAAACAAGAACGTAAAACTCTTCATAAATGTTCCGCAGTCTTCCAACCTTCACATGTGGATTGACAAAGAGTGAAAGCGGTTTTAATTCTCGGTTCAAACCTTGGAAACAGAAGGTTCTACATTGAATCCGGAATAAAACTGATAGATAAATTCGCCGGAAAGGTAATAAAAAGAACAAGAATAATTGAAACTCTCCCTTGGGGTTTTGAAAAACAACCGAGTTTTTTGAACGCAGGGATTCTTATTGAGTCTTACCATCCTCCTTTTGAACTCTTAAAAGTTTTAAAGTGGTGTGAGAAAAGACTCGGCAGGAAAAAGGGAAGAAGGTGGGGAAAAAGAACTTTTGATGCGGACATCGTTTTGGTGGAGAACCTGCGAATAAGGACGAAAACTTTGACCGTTCCTCATCCCGGATTGAAAAACAGA
>CAZZKT010000038.1:0-11128 GCA_964654625.1 uncultured bacterium | reverse complement strand
AGAAGCGGGTGAAATCCTCGGAAAGAAGGTAAAAGAAGTTTTTGACGGTCAACTTGAGAACCCGATAGTTCTTGGAATTCCGAGAGGGGGTGTTATAGTAGCAAAACCGGTGGCATCCGCAATCAACGGGGAACTTCAGATAATCGTCGCGAGGAAAATAGGATTTCCCCACAATCCCGAATGTGCAATCGGTGCCGTTTCGGAAGAAGGAGATGTGATTCTTGACCAAAGGTTTGTCGGAATTGTGCCGGAAAGTTTTTTGAAAGAGGAAATTGAAAAAGAACTGAAAGAGGCTAAAAGGAGAAGGCTTCTTTACGCTAACGGAAAGTTCCCCGAAATTGAAGGAAGGGATGTAATAATCGTTGATGACGGCATAGCCACTGGAGCAACCGTTGAAAGCGCCATTCTCCTTGTGAAGAGGAAGAACCCCAAACGGATTATTCTTGCAGTTCCGGTAATTCCGAAAGACAAGGTTGAGAAGTTTTCAAAACTTGTGGACCATCTCGTTGCAGTTGAAGTGCCGGAAACTTTTTGGGCTGTAGGACAGTTCTACGAAGACTTTTCACAAACCACCGACGAAGAGGTCATTGAGTCCCTTGAGTCCATGCGGGAGAAAGATTGAAGTTCTCTCCCGTTAAGTGAACCAAAACCCTGTCTATTACGGTCATTACGAGTTCTTCAATGGTCTTCGGCTTTGAATAAAAAGACGGAGAAGCAGGTATCAAAACCGCCCCCGCCTCAACCACGCTTAACATGTTTTCTATGTGAATCTTGTTTAGCGGAAACTCCCTCGGAACGAGAACGAGAGGTTTTCTTTCCTTAAGACAAACTTCTGCGGTTCTGTGAATCAAGTTTCTGACGATGCCCTTTGATATGCAGGACAAAGTGTTCATTGAACAAGGTATAACAGCCATTCCGAGGATTGGAAAGGAACCGCTTGAAATGGAAGCAAACAAGTTTTCGGAATCAATCATTTCAACGTTTCGGAGTTTACCAACAAACTCTTCCGGTTCAATTTCTAACTCGTATTTGAAAACCTCCTTTCCGGTTTTTGAGAAAACCGCAAATACTTTGAATTCAAGTTCGTTTAAAACTTCAAGAATCTTTTTTGCATATATACTGCCACTTGCTCCCGTTATTCCTATCACTACGGGTTTGTCTCTTTCAGCCAACTTTCAAACACCTCCGAATTACCGACTGCAGTCTTGTGTTCGGAATAAATCACATAACCTGCCGGAGTTCCCGGCACTTTTCTCAAAAATTTTGCAAAAGTGTAGTCAACTTCCGCCTTTTTACTGAACTTTGCCTTGCTGAAGTAAACTGCTGCGGAGACCGCAAGTTCAAAGTCCCTTTCAAGTTTTTCTCCCGGTTTTAACAAAACATGGGCTCCCCTTTCTTCTTTCACGTGAAACCAGATGTCTTCGTCTTTTGCCAGTTTTAAAATTCTTTCGTTTCCTTTAGAGTTTTTGCCGACAAGGAGTTTGCCCCCTTCGGGTAGGGTGAACGTCATAACGTCAGAGAACTTTTCCTCTTTTTTGCAACTTTCGCTCTTTTTGTCCGGAGCTTCGGACAAATCAAAACCGAAAAAGAATTCTTTCCATGCGTCAAGGAACGGAGTTTTTCCCGAAAAGACTTTCTTTTCCAAACCTTCAAGGCTTGAGTAGGGAAACGTCGTGAGATAAACGGGCTTTCCGTTTGAAAAGTAAACCACCGCAGAGGTTGATTCCTCGTGGAGTTTTAAAAACGCTTCTTCTCCTATTTTTTCTATTTCTTTTCTGTTCAAGGGAGAAAACTTTGAAGGAAGCGGGGGAGGAAACCGATAAACTTCTCCCTGCTTTAATTTTCTGACCCTTGATTTAGGAGTTCTCAATAAGAACTTTATTCTTCCATTTTCAACCAAAATGAGGTTTGCGTTTTTCCCCGTAAGTTCAACGATAAGATTCAGAGAAACAACCTCGCCGGTAATCAAAACTTTGACAAGTTCAAAACTAAAAACCCTGTCCTCTACGGGCATTTTAATGTCCTTTACATACCATCCTTCAAGTAGTTTCAACCTTCTTTCCTTAACTGCGAACTTTTCGTCAAAAAATACTGCGTTTGGAACGCTGAAAATGAAGTTCAGCCACAACTTGCCGAAGTTCAAACTGGCAGACTTCCTACCGACGAACGCTTTTTGAATCCTTTTCTTTAGTAGATTATCCTTCAGTTCCCTCAAGCACTTCTTCAGATAAAGCAAATCCATGGATTATTCCCCTGTTAGCCCACAGCACCCTTGCAGAGGTTGAAACGAAGGGAGCGTTAATTTTAACAAAAGCCCTTTGAAGGGACGGATTCTCCTTGCAAGCCCGTTTGAACCTTTCTTCGGTGATTCCGGAGTATCTTAAAACTTCCTCAAACTCTTCCATTGCAACCCTTTTTGCTTCAAAAAGTTTCATCTGAATTCTGCTTTTCACGTTAACTTCCGCATCTCCCGAAGTTTCAACGGAAACGAATATGCTTTCGGGATAATCCGCCACAACCTTTGCCTGTGCTCCGTCGCTTTGGGTGGAAGGCATACAACCGAAGGGCTTTACGGAAACAACCATGTGGGACTTTTTGTGCTTTATGGCATAGATGTGCTTTGCCACTTCAAGGTGTCCTTCACCTCCCGTTACCAACGGGTCATAGTAAGGTTTTGCGAGTTCTGCAAGGTATTTTTGAGAAGGAAGTTCCCTTGCCCTGTCCGAAAAGACTTTCCTCAATATTCTGTAGAAACCCCTTAAAGACTTTGCGAGAAGTTCCGTAAATACGAGTTTTTTTAACCTTTCTGCGGTTATTCCCTTTGCCCTTATTTCAAGTTTCAAAAGTTCTGCGGTTATAAAGAGTTGGTAGTCTATCCAACCTGCCACGGGTTCCGGTTTAACTTCTGCTCCTTCTTCTTCAAGCCATCTGTGGATGTTGTAGTTCCCCTCACTTTCCGTCGTGTGAGCCCAAAATTCACCGATTACGCTTACAACGGGCTTTACCCGGGAATAGTCAAACCTTAAAGTGTCAAGTTCCCACCGGAGAGTTCTTAAAGCTTTTATTATAGTTGGCAACGATTTTCCTTCTTTAAGGAGGGTATAAAGAATGTAAAGGTAATTTCCCACCACTCCGTCAACGCTTCCCTTTCTGACCTCGTAAGGTCTTAACTGATAAGACACATCCCTTATGACATCCGCAATCCAAATGGCTTTTACCAACTGCCAAATCAGTTTTGGAGTTAACCTTAACTTTCCTTCGGAGGTTAACTCCGTTTGGTTTAACAGACTCATTTCAAGGTTGCCAAAACCCGCTTGTTTTAAAGCGTTTCTGTATTCCGATTCATACATTCCGAACCTGCAAGGACCGCACGCTCCGACGGTTACGAAGTGATAGACCCGTTCAACATCAATCCCTTGAGCCCTCTTTTCCATCAAGAACTTCAAAAGGTTTCCGATGGTAAAGTATGCGGGATTGCACATTCCCCTGTTGCAGTATTCCCTGCCTACGGTAAAGGAGTGATAATCAGGAGTGGGAAGAAATTCCGCCTTGTAGCCGAGGGCTTCAACCGCTCCCCTGATTAAAATCTCGTGGGCAGGAGTAAGCCCTCCGAAAAGTAAAACCTTGTTCATTTTCAGATTCCCAGCTCTTTCGCAATAGTATCAAGTAAAGTTTTGTAAGAAACTTCCGAAAGGTTAACCCACTTAAAATTAGGTTCTTTTCTAAACCAAGTAAACTGTCTCTTTGCAAGTTCTCTCGTTCTTCTCTTTAACCTCTTAACTGCCGTTTCAAGGGATTCAAGTCCCCGAAGGTAGTTGAAGTATTCTTTGTAGCCGATTGCCTGACTTGCGGTTGAGTTCGGAGCGTATTCCATGAGCCATTCAGCCTCACCGAGAACTCCGAGTTTTAACTGTCTCATAATTCTGTCGTCAATCCTTTTATAAATTTCGTCCCTGTTTCTGAACAGGAAATATCCGAGGAACTCGTATCTCGGCTTTTCGGGAATTTTGAAGGAAGAAACGGGCTTTCCGGTCAGTTCGTATATCTCAATGCCTCTTACGATTCTTTTTTTGTCAGAGGGAGAAATTTTTTTGGCATATTCCGGGTCAATTTTTTTAAGGAGTTCAAAAAGTTCTTGCGTGTTTCTTCTCAAGAGTTCTTTTCTCAATTCCGGAGAAGCGGGAGGAGTTTTCGGAATTCCGTAAAGGAAGAACTTCAGATAAAAAGATGTTCCTCCAACGACTATCGGAATTTTTCCTCTTTTTCTTATTTTCTTTAAAGCCTCATCCGCAAGTTTTACAAAATCTACCGAAGAAAAGTTTTCCCGCGGGTCAAGAATGTCTATGAGATGGTGGGGAATTCTTTTCCTGATTTGAACGCAAACCTTGTCGGTTCCGATGTCCAGTTTTTTGTAAACTTGCATTGAATCTGCGGAAATAATTTCTCCTCCAATCCTTTCTGCGAGAAACAGGGAAAAGTCGGTTTTACCGACCGCAGTGGGTCCAGTTAAAACAATGAACTTGTTTAACATCATTCAAACGCATAACCGTATGATTTTCCTTTTTCTACTATCCGTTCTGCAAGTTCTTTAAGATCGTTAATACTTTGCTCAAAGTCAATCTTTTGGTTCATGTCTTGCCTTACAAACTTTTCAACTTCTTCGTGGGCGTCAATGGAAAGGTCAATTTTCGGAGAAGTGCCTTTCCTGTAAAGTCCGAGGTTTATCATGTCCTTGTTTTCTTGGTATGTGCTCTCAATGTCAAGAACGATACTTTGAAGTTTCAAGATTTCCTCCGGAACTATCTGCGGAGTAAGTCTGCTTATGCTTTTTGTGATGTCAACTGCCGGAAAGAGCCTCTTGTTTGCCATTTCCCTTGAAAGAACTATGTGACCGTCAAGAATACCAACGGAAGCGTCTGCGACCGGGTCCATGGAAATGTCGTCTCCTTCTACCAAAACGGTGTAAACGCCGGTTATGCTTCCCCTTGAGAAATTTCCTGCCCTTTCCACAAGTCTTGACAAGACCGTAAAAACGGAAGGAGTGTATCCTTTTGCCGTCGGTGGTTCTCCAACCGCAAGTCCTATTTCTCTCTGAGCCATTGCAAGCCTCGTCAATGAATCTATAAGAAGCAAAACGTCCCTTCCCAACTCGCAAAAATACTCTGCTATCGCACAAGCGGTGAAGGAAGCCCTGACCTTTGCAAGAGGCGGAGAGTCAGAAGGAGCAACAACGACCACGGACTTTTTAAGCCCTTCTCCGAGATTATCTTCAATGAACTCTCTTACCTCCCTTCCTCTTTCACCGACAAGAGCAACCACTATTACGTCCGCTTCCGTAAACCTTGAAATCATTCCAAGAAGCGTGCTTTTTCCCACTCCGGCACCTGCGAATATTCCTATTCTCTGTCCCTTTCCGACGGTCAAAAGGGCGTTCAAGACTCTGACTCCGAGGTCAAGGGGTTCTTTAATTCTTTTCCGTGAAAGAGGATTTATCGGTTCCTGAACGAGGGGATAAAAGTCCGTTGGGATGAACCTGTCTTTGTTTAAGGGATTTCCGAATGGGTCAAGAACCGTTCCGAGAAGGTCTTTTGAAACACCGACCTTCAAACTGGTTAACTTTAACTCAACACTACTTCCGAGGCTTATCCCGGTGGTGTTGCTGTAAGCCATCAACAAAGTTTTTCCGTCTCTGAATCCGACTACTTCCGCTTCAACGTTGCTGTTGACGGTGCAAAAGTCCCCTATGTGAACTCTCGGCAAAACCGCTTCAATTATGTTTCCCTTAACACCGACCACCCTGCCTATTACTTTATACCTTGGAAGATTTCTTAACCGCTCTTTCAACTTCTTCCCTTATCAACTGTATTTTTTCCTTTATCCTTGATTCAATTGAAAACATGTCAAAGTTAATTCTGAAATCGTTTACTCCGAGTTCGGGATTTTTTTTCTTGTTTTTGTAGTCAACAAATTTGAAAAGTTCTTCGCCCAATTCAATGGTTAAAACTTCTTCCGAAAACTCTCCGATGATTTCTTCTATTTTCTTGGAAACAAATTCCGCATTTTTCGGGTCAATGTAAAGGAACTCAAGCACTTCCATAATGGAATCAAGAAGAATTCTTTTCGCTTCTTCAGAAAATTCCATCCACTTTTTGCGAAAGTCCTTTTCAAGTTTTTCAAGATTTAATCTTATTGACTTTACATACGCTTCATGTTCTTCTTTTAGTTCTTGAATTTTTCTTTGGTAATCGTCTTCGGTTTTCTTCTTTCCGTCTTCAAATCCCTTTTCAAAACCCTTTTTAAAACCTTCCTTGAAAGACTTTTCTTTTTCTTCCTCAATCTTTTTGAGAAACTCTCTCTGCAAAGAGACGATTTTTGAAGTGTATTCCGCCTTTAGTTTTTGCAGTTTTTCTTTTAGTTTCTTTTCTTCTTCAAGACGCCTTTCTTCTTCTGCTTTTTCTTCTTTTTCTTCCCTTCCGAGAATTTCAACAATGTGAGAAAAGTCTTCAAGTTCTATCTTCTTCATAGTAATACCGATTTTATCACATTCTGATTAGAAAGAACCTTTCGCCAAGAACCTTTACTTCTTCTACTTTGAAACCCGAAGGAAACTTTGAACTTTTGCCGGCAAAAAACACTAAGGTGGCTCCATTTTGCAGATATCTTTCAACAAGAGAAACCGCCTTTTCCGGAGGACTCACAGCCCTCATGAAAAGAACTTCACAGTCAAAGTCAGTTTCCTCTATTCTCTTGTTTACTACTTCAACGTTTTTGAGATTTAAGCGTCTTTTAACTTCTTCAAGAAACAAACACTTCTTTTTTCTCGGTTCTACGAGATAAAATTTCCAGTCTTTCTTCACTATTGCAAGAGGAATTCCAGGAAATCCCGCTCCGCTTCCGACGTCACAAGCAATCTTCTTTTCGTTTTTAATGTCATCAAGAAACTTTAAAGGAAGTAAAGAATTGAGTATGTGCCTTTCCGGGATTTTTTCCGGAGGGTCAGAGGTTAAGTTGTAAACTCTGTTCCACTTTAAAAGAAGTTCAAAGAAACTTTCTAACTTGTCAAAGTCTTCTTTTTTAAGTCTAATTCCTGCTGTTTCAAGTTTCTTTTTTAAGTTTTCCACCGCTTTCTTTCCACTTTTTAATGTAAACCGCAAGAATGGGAATTGACGCCGGTCTTATGCCTTCAAGCCGTGATGCCTGACCGAGCGTGAGGGGTCTTGCTTGAGAGAGTTTTTGCTTTTCCTCCGTTGAAATTGGAACTACACTGTAATCAAAATCTTCCGGTATTTTTATGTTTTCAAGTTTTTTGAATCTTTTGACCTCATCAAGAAGCCTTTTAATGTATCCTTCATACTTTATTTCAATTTCCGCTTCCTCAACAACATCATCTTCAAGTGAGATTCCCGCTATTTTCAGAAGTTCTTTCAAACTTGTTTCCGGTCTTTTCGCAAGTTCGTATATGGATTTTGATTCTGTTATTTCCGAAGTTCCGCAAGACTTTAAATATTCGTTAACCTGATTCGGCTTTAACTTGACCGTTTTGGCATTTTCTATGAAAACTTTGACGGTTTCGTATTTCTTTTTGACCTTTTCGTATTGTTCTCTTGAAATCAATCCGAAACGATAACCATACTTTGCAAGCCTGTAATCCGCATTGTCATACCTGATGAGAAGCCGATATTCGGCCCTTGAAGTGAAAAGCCTGTAAGGTTCTCTTACTCCTCTTGTTGTAAGGTCGTCAATCATAACTCCTATAAAGGCTTCATCTCTTGTCAGAACGAACCTTTCGTCCTTTCCGAGAGCGTAAAGTCCCGCATTTATTCCTGCAACTATTCCCTGCCCTCCCGCTTCCTCGTATCCGGTGGTTCCGTTAATCTGTCCGGCGTGAAAGAGTCCTTTTATGATTTTGGTTTCAAGGGTCGGATAGAGAATCGTAGGGTCAACGAAGTCATACTCTATTCCGTAAGCCGGTCTTATGATTTTTGCTTCCTCAAGTCCGGGTATTGAACGGATAATCTTTTCTTGGACATCGTAAGGAAGACTCGTTGAAACTCCGTTTGGGTAAAACTCTATGGTGTTCCTCCCTTCCGGTTCAATGAAAACTTGGTGTCTTTCTTTGTCGGGAAACTTTACAACCTTGTCTTCTATTGAAGGACAATACCTTACTCCGACCCCCTTGATTAACTTCCTTTCTCCATACATCGGAGAGCGATGCAGGTTTTCTCTGATTACCCTGTGGGTTTCGGGAGTGGTGTATGTTAACCAGCAAGGTATTTGTTCAACGGTTTTCTTTTCCGTCCAGAAAGAAAAGAACGGCGGAGGTTCGTCTCCGTCCTGCCTTTCCATTTTTGAAAAGTCTATGGTTCTTCCGTCAATCCTCGGAGGGGTTCCGGTTTTCAGTCTTGAAATTTTGAATCCGTGTCTTTTGTAAAACTCGGAAAGTTTTTCCGCAGAAGGTTCCCACATTCTTCCGCCTTTGAACTCCTCAAAACCTATAAATATCCTGCCCCTTAAAAACGTTCCGGTTGCTACCACAACCGCTTTTGCTCCATACCTCGCTCCGATGTGAGTTATTACCCCTTTAACCTTCCCGTCTTCAACGATTATGTCGTCAACGATTTGCTGGATGATTTCAAGGTTGTCGGTGTTTTCAAGAACCCTTCTCATTCTGGACTTATACATTTCTTTGTCAGCCTGAGCCCTCGGAGCCCTGACCGCCGGACCTTTCTTCTTGTTCAGTATCCTGAATTGAATGCCGGTTTCGTCAATGTTTTTAGCCATTTCTCCGCCGAGAGCGTCTATTTCTCTGACAACCGTTCCTTTTGCTACTCCTCCGATTGCAGGGTTGCAGGACATTTCCGCAATTTTGTCAACGTTCACGGTAAAAACTGCGGTCCTACAGCCCATTCTTGCACAGGCAAGGCAGGCTTCACAACCGGCGTGTCCAGCCCCGATAACTATTACATCAAAAACATCGTCCCACATTTTCTTTCCCCTAAAACTCCACAAAAACTTTGTCTCCTCTCTTAACGTTTAGCACTTTTGAAGCGTTTCCTCCTTTTAAAATAATCTGAAGGTTTCCTCCTTCGTGAACCGACAAAAACAGTTCTCCGTCTTCGGCATCCTTAAAGGTCGGATGAAAAGAGTTTATAACCTTGGAACCTACGCGAACTTTTTTGGGTTTACCTTGAGGTTTGAGCCAAAGAATAATGTTTCCGAACCTGTCAATATGAACAACTTCTGTTTCAACGGTGTTTTCGGAAATCTTTTTGTTTTCGGGAACTTTGAGTTTGAACAGTTTTTCTGCAGGAATCTGCTTTCCGAAAAGTTTCGGGTTTAAAGTTTTTGAAAGACCTACCGCAACCGGGGCTAAGAGGGTAATCGTTCGCATGTTTCCGAGATACGGAGTCTTGAAGTCTATTGCGTAAACGCTTTCAAGTTCGTCCTTTTCCAAAAGGAAAGTGGAAACACCGTTGTTCGGACACACTACAAAAAAACTCTTCGTTGAAACTATTATGGGTTCGGAAGAAGGTTCCGGGTCAACGGCACACAGGAAAACCGTTCCGGGTTCAAAGTAGTCGGAAATCCAATAGAGGGTAAAAGATGCTTCGTAAACGTCAAGGGGAGAAATGTTGTGAGTTATTTCCACGTAAAACGCTCTTTCCCTCGTTAAAATTCCTCTTAAAGCACCTGCGTAGTAGTCTGATTCTCCGAAATCCGTAATAACTGCAACGGGTTTCACAGTTCCCTCCGGCACTTTTCTTCCAAAAGATTCAAAGCCCTTTCTATCTTTCTTGACAAAGAGTAGCGGTCATCGGTAGGTTCCGGAATAATCGGTTTTCCCAGTATAACGCAACACTTTGAAAAAGGCAACGGAACGAGAAACCTGTCCCAACTGGAAAGGTTTATAAACCTTGAAGCACAAAAAGTTAAAGGATAAATGGGAACTTGAGCCTTAATTCCGAACTCTCCCACTCCTTCTTTGACGATTCTTGCCGGTCCTTTAGGGCCGTCAGGAGTGATTGCTACTGCCCTTCCCTCTTGAATTGTTTTAAGCATTCTTAAGAAGGCAAACGTTCCTCCCTTTTTAACGCCGACAGACCCCCTTATCGTTGAAAATCCGAGTTTTTCTACAACTTCGGAAACAACTTGACCGTCCCTGTGTCTGCTTATGAGAATGGAAACTTTGTTTGCAAATCTTTTCATGGCAAAGGGTAGAAGGAGCATATTCCCGTGCCAAAAGACCACCGCACACGGAAACTTCGGAACTTCCTCAAAAATTACTCGTGTCCTTAAAGTTTTGACCAAGGCACTAACCAGTGCAAAAAGCAAAGACGATTTAAGGTTCAAACTTCACCCTTATGTTGAGTTCTTTTTTTTCGGGAGGAGGTGGAAACGGTTCGGAATCAAAAATTGCCGAAATTGCAGAGGACAAAACGGAAATGTCAGCAAAAGTTTTGGGAATAGAAATTTTTTTTACATTTCCTTCCTTATCAATCACAAAACTGACGTAAAAAGGAGGAAAACTTTTTGAGTTTAAGTTGCAGTTTGCGGAAATTTTCTTTCTGACAAGTTTCAGGTAAGATGCAATTTTATCCTTTTGTGCGATGCCCGGGAATTCTTTTGAATTGATTTTAAGGGGATTAAAACTGACCGCTTCGCTTCCGTAAGAAGTAAGGTCTTTTCTTCCGTAGGGTAAGTTTAAACCGTTTGCGGGACTTTCCGTTTTGAGGTTGCGAATTCCTTTGTCTCCGGAAGGTAGTTTCCTGATTGCGGGCATGCTTTTCAAAAACGTTCTTTTTTGAAAAGAGGAATCCGTTGCAGGAGCGGTGTTTTCTTTGTTCAAAGCAAAAGGGGTTTCCGAAACAAACGCTACGTTCTTAACAGGAGCAAGGTTGATAACCACTGCTTCAATGAGTTTAAAATCTTTTACGGGACTTTCGCGAAAAGGAATCAGAAGCACAAAAAGATGAACGAGGAAAGAAACGAGGAAGAAAATTATGGAGCGGGCGACGGGAATCGAACCCGCGACCCTCAGCTTGGGAAGCTGATGCTCTACCACTGAGCTACGCCCGCTCTTTTTGTTCATAAATTTATTTTAAGCCTCAAGAAGGAAAAAGGCAAATTT
>CAZZKT010000037.1:0-11180 GCA_964654625.1 uncultured bacterium | reverse complement strand
TGGTTTGAACGATTTGAAGGTGTTTTTTTGATTACAGATAAACGATACACGGACTTGACACCTTTAAGAGGGTGACTATATTGTTTTATCGGGCGCCGAGGTAGCTCAGTTGGTAGAGCAGAGGACTGAAAATCCTCGTGTCGGCGGTTCGATTCCGCCCCTCGGCACCATTTTTTTATTTTTACCCGGCGCCCGGGTGGCGGAACTGGCAGACGCACGGGACTTAAAATCCCGGGGAGCTATGCTCCGTGCGGGTTCAAGTCCCGCCCCGGGCACCAAAAAAGGACATGTTGTTTTGAGGCTCGTTTTTTTTATATTCGCTCTCCTTTTTTTTCTTGCAGTCCTGCCGTTCTTGTTTGAAGAACCTTCGCCTTCGAAAAGTTCAATTTCCGTTAAGACAGTAAGCCTTAAAAATCCAAAGTTTCTTCCCGGAAAATACGGAGGAACCGTTTATTCGTCCGTTCCGTCTGACCCCAAAACCTTCAATCTCGTTCTTGCCCACGAAACCTCTTCAACGGATGCCGTCGGAGAACTTTTTGAGGGATTGACCGAAATAGACGTAAAAACCTTAAAACCCGTTGGAGCGCTGGCAGAAAGTTGGGAAGTTTCAAAAGACGGCAAAACGTGGATTTTCCACTTGAGGAAAGGGGTAAAATGGTTTGACGGAAAAGAATTCACTGCAGACGATGTCGTTTTCACTTTTAATCAAATATACCTAAATCCGAACATTCCAAACTCAACAAAAGACATTTTGAGGTTGGAAGGAGGCTTTCCAAAGTTTGAAAAACTTGACAAATATACGGTAAAAGTATCTCTTCCCGAACCTTTTGCTTCTCTCCTTTACGCTTTAACCGCTCCCATTTTTCCGAAACACATTCTTGAAGAAAAGGTCAAGTCCGGCAAATTCATGGAAACGTGGACGGTTTCGGTGAATCCCAAAAATCTTGTCGGAACTGGACCTTATAAACTCGTAAAATACGTTCCCGGACAGTTTCTCGTTTACGAGCGCAACGAAAACTATTGGAAAAAAGACGAAAACGGAAACACACTGCCTTATGTTCTGCGGAAAGTTAAGTTTATTATTCCCGACAAGAACACTCAAACGCTAAAGTTCAAACTGGGAGAAATAGATTTTTTAAGCCCGTCTCCGGAAGACCTTCCCGAACTTTACTACCTTCAAAAAAAGTTAAACTTTTCCCTGATAAACCTCGGAGTCGCACAAACCGCAGACTTTTTGTGCTTTAACCAAAAAAAAGGAAAGGTTGAAGAATGGAAGTGGAAACTATTTACCAACTTGAAATTTAGATGGGCAATTTCTCACGCAATTGACAGGGAAGGAATCGTTCTTACGGTGTTCGGAGGACTCGGAAAGCCGGTTTATGGCCCGATAACGCCGTCAAACAAACTGTTTTGGGAAGATAACTTCTATCCCGAATTTCCTTATGACCCGGAAGTTTCAAAAAAGTTGCTAAAAGAAATAGGTCTTGAAGACAGAAACGGTGACGGTTGGTTGGAAACTCCTGAAGGAAAAAGGGTTGAATTCAACCTTCTTACCAACTCAAACAATCCCTTGCGGGTAAAAATCGGAACGATAATCAAGAACGACTTGAAAAAGATAGGAATAAAGGTGAATTTTCAACCCCTTGATTTTAATACCCTCGTTGAAAAACTTTTGAACAGTGATTTTGATGCGGTAATCATAGGATTTACCGGGTCAATAGACCCGAACAACTCAAAAAATGTGTGGCTTACCAGAGGACAACTTCACTTGTGGAATCCTCTTCAAAAAAAGCCTGCAACGAAGTGGGAAAAGGAAGTGGACGAACTGTTCATGAAGGCTTCAAGGGAGATAGATTTTGAAAAAAGGATTAAACTTTACAAAAGGGCTTTCTGGTTGATAACTTACAACCAACCGCTCATTTACATTGCAAGCCCTTACGTTTTTACCGCCGTGAGAAACAGGATTGCAAACTACTATCCGACTATCTGGGGAACTTATAAACCGGAAAGGATTTTCATAAGGGAATAGGTGTTAAAACAGCACGAAGTTTTGGTTTGGTTTCTCTTCTTTGTCATTTTGTCTCTGAAAGGTTTTTACCCGATTTTGTCTTTCGTGTGTGCCTTTTTGCTGGGAGTTTATTACGTTAACAACTTTGGCAAAAAAGGACTGTTGGTTTGTTTTCCCGTTGCGGTGTTTTTAACCGTTGTCTTTTCCGGAAAGCCCCTTGAAAGGATTGTTTTCATAGAAAACGAATTCGGAAAGACCGTTGCAATCACCTCCCACCACAGGAGAATTAAGGTTAACGAAACCGTGAAGGTTGGAGATGTTGTAAAAGACGGAATTATAGTTTCTTCAAATGACCCCGTTTCTTTCGTTTTGAGGATAAGAGCTTTTTTGAGGGAAAGAATTTTGGACTCTTTTGAATATCCGGCGTTCGGACTTTTAGAAGCCGTTTGTCTCGGGTTAAAAGATGAACTTCCAAAGCGCGTTAAAGAAGACTTTTCAAGGGCCGGCATTTACCACTTTCTTGCGATATCCGGCTTGCACGTTGGGGTGGCAATCGGTTTCTTGGCGTGGTTGTTGAGGTTTTTAAAGGTCAAAGATTATCCCTTCTGGTCGTGCGTTGCGGGGATTCCAATCGTGCTTTTTGCCGGAATGCTTCCTTCGGCGGTAAGGGCTTTGCTGTTTGCGATACTGCTTTCCTACGGACAGAAGATAAAAAGGGAGGTTTCTCCCGTTTATCTTCTCGGATTGATTTCAATCTTCGGAGTTTTAACCGGAGCAGGTCTTTCCGGATTACTTTCTGTTCTTGCAACTTTCGGAGTGATACTCGGATTAAGAAGCGGTAAAAAACTGGGAATTTTCGTGTATCCTTTCGTTGCCGTGCTTCCCGTTAATCTTACAGTTTTCGGAAAAGTCAATTTGCTTTCCCCGTTAAATACTTTTTTGTTCTCAATTCCCTTTACTTTGTTCCTGTGCTTTGCAATTCTTTCAGAAATATTTTTATTTTCGGCAAGAATTTTAAACGATTTAGTTTCAATTCTCGGAATGTTAAATTTAAATTTTGCTCATGTTCTTGCAAAAATTTCATCTTTTGCGGAAATAAACTTAAAAATTTCTCCGGAAGTTGCTTACGGAACATACATTTTGTGCTTAGCGATTTTCCTCTTCGGAAAGAAGAGCGTTAACGAACTCCCTACTGTTGAAAGGCTCTAAATCTTCAAGTTTTTCTCCGACTCCGACAAACTTTATGGGAATGCCAAGGCTTTTGCAAATGCCGATTACTATTCCCCCTTTGGCAGTTCCGTCAAGTTTCGTCAAAACAATTCCGGTTATGTTTGTCATTTCAAGGAAAGTCTTTGCTTGAGCAAGGGCATTTTGACCGGTATTGGCGTCAAGAACCAAAAGAATTTCTGAGGGTTCTCCGGGAAGTTCCCGGGAAATTACTCTTTTAATCTTTTGCAATTCTCGCATGAGGTGTTCCTTGTTGTGAAGCCTTCCTGCAGTGTCAACGATTATGGTGTCTTCTCCTTTACTTTTGGCACTTTGAATGGCATCAAACACAACGGAAGCAGGGTCAGCAGATTCTTTACTCTTGAAACTTCTGACTCCGGCCCTTTCGGAAACCGTAATAAGTTGTTCAATAGCACCAGCCCTGAAGGTATCCGCGGGAACGGTCAATACCTTTCTCCCCTCTTTTCTTAACAGCAAAGCCAATTTCCCGACGGTGGTTGTTTTTCCCGTTCCGTTTACCCCGACCACCAAAATGACCGAAGGATTTGAAGAAAGGTTTAGACAGCCCTCGCAGTTTTTAAGCGTTTCAACGATTTCCTCTTTCAAGCATTCCATTAATTCGTCAGAAGTCTTAATGCCCCTTTTCTTGGCAATTTCTTTGAGTTTTTCAACGAGTTCCGTGGAAGTCTTAACACCGACATCTGCAAGAATTAACTTTTCTTCAATTTCTTCAAAAAGTTCATCATCAACAGGCTTTCCTTTTAACTCAAAAAGCGACAAAAACCTTCTTGTTTTCTCAAGGCCCTTTAAAAAGAGAGACTTTTTCTTTTCTGGTTCTTCCAATTTGCTTAAACTTTTCTCTATTGCTTTCCGTTCTGATTCCGTTTGGGCATCATTTATTGCGGATTCAAGCATTTTTCTTGCAGAGGAATAGAGTTTCTGAGATTCAAAAATTTTCGCCAAAACGATTTTTGCAAGAATTCGCGTTCTGCTTGACTTTGAGTGAACAAGAGGCTCAACGTAATTTCTTGCTTTTGCAACGTCTCCTTTCAGAAAAAGTTCAAAACCTTTAAAAACCGTCTTTATTTCTTCATCAGGGAGAAGCTGGAAAAACTTTTCTTTTTCTTCGGGTTTTAATTCTTTGAAGCATTCAAAAACTTGAAAAAAATTTCCTTTTTCAAGGTCTTTTAACAATCTTTCCGCGCCTTTTTTGAAAAAACCAAACATCCTTTACCCCTTTTTAACAGTAATTCAATGCGTTTATATGCAAATTTCCGGAGCAACCTGCTCCCAGAATGATTCTCTTCTTCTTATTATCCTGAAAGTGTCTCCCTCAACCAAAACTTCGGGGGGTCTTCCCCTTGAGTTGTAGTTAGAACTCATTACAAATCCGTAAGCACCAACTCCGAGGATTGCAAGGAGTTCTCCCCTTTCAAGAAGGGGCAGTTCGCAACTTTCCGCAAATACGTCGGAAGATTCGCATATGGGTCCTGCAACCTTAACGGTAAGCACGTTTTCCTTCTTTCTGACGGGAACGATTTCGTGAACCGCACCGTAAAGGGAAGTTCTTAAAAAGTCGTTCATTCCGGCATCTACTATGTAAAAGAGAGAATCTCCCTGCTCTTTGCGATACAAAATCCTCGTCAGCAAGATTCCAGCATTTGCAACGATTCTTCTTCCCGGTTCAACTATCAGTTTACATTCAACGCTTCTGGCGATTTCTTTTAAAGTTTCAACAAACAACTCAACGGAGGGTTCTTCTTCTCCGGGTTTGTATCCGACTCCCAGTCCTCCTCCGGCGTCAAAGTAAGTTATGTTAAAGCCCTTGTTTTTCAGTTCTCTGACAAGTTCTGAAACCCTGAAACCTGCTTCCTTAAAAGCGGAAATGTCTTTTATTTGTGAACCTATGTGAAAGTGTATTCCGCGAATGTCAACATATTTGTGTCCTGCAAGTTTTAGGCACAGGTCGTAAGCCCTGTCTATTGAAATACCGAACTTTGTTTCAAGGGTTCCGGTCGTTATGTGCTTGTGGGTTTCCGCTTTAACGTCCGGATTGACCCTCACGCTTACTTTAACGGGAACTTCAAGTCTTTCTGCGGTTTGAGCAACCAAAAACGCTTCTTCTTCCGATTCAACGTTCAGTAAAAGGATGCGGTTCAAAATCGCAAATTCCAACTCTTCTTTGGTTTTTCCGACTCCGGTAAAGATTATTCGTTCCCTCGGAAAACCTGCCAAAAGGCACCTTAATATTTCTCCCTTTGAAACGGTGTCCGCTCCAAGGCCAAGTTCCGCAAGAACTTTGAGGATGTTAACGTTGGAACAAGCCTTTACCGCATAACACACAAGACCGTCATTTCCCATTGAGTTCGTAAACTTTCTTGCAACGTCCTCTATCGCTGACCTGCTGTAAACGTAAGCGGGCGTTCCGACCACTTCCGCTATTTTTGAAACGTCAATGGATTCAACGAAAAGTTTGCCTTCTTTATAAGCAATGTGAGGGAAAAGTTTTTCTTCCATCACTCCTCGTCCGGGTGAAAGTTTATGAACGTTACCAGCGTTGTTCCGTAAGTTCTTCTCTCAATTATGAAGTAGTCATTCTCAAGGAAGGGACTTTTTTTGGGTTCCTCAAGAATGAGAATTCCGTCCCTGTCAAGGAGTTTAAAGTTTTTTACCATGTGAACTATTTTGGTGTAAAAGCCCCTTTCGTAGGGAGGGTCTGCGTAGATGAAGTCAAAAACTTCTTTTCTTTTTTTCAATCTTTTCAGAGCAGAAATAAAGTCTTCGCACATTATTTCGTATCTGTTCCTTTCTATTCCGAGGGATTTTAAATTTTCTGCAATCAACTTGCAAAACCTTTTGTCGTTTTCAACGAATATTACCTTTTCTGCCCCTCTGCTCAAAGCCTCTATGCCGACATTTCCGGTCCCTGCGAACAGGTCCAAGAACTTAGAAGACCGGAGGTAATTGTTGATTATGGAAAAAACGGACTCCTTTACCCTTTCTGTCGTAGGTCTTAAAAGTTTGGTATCTTCCCTCTTGGGCAAAGACTTGATTTTTCTGCCCCTGTATTTTCCTCCAACGATTTTCAAGCCCATGGTTCTACCTCCCCGAGGTGTATAATATAGTTATGAAAATTTTGGTTGCCATTCCGGCGAGGTTAGAATCAAAAAGGCTTCCGAGGAAACTTCTTAAAGACCTCTGCGGTAAACCTCTGATAAGAAGAACCGTTGAGAGGGTCGTTGAAGTCTGGGGAAGACCCGTTGTAATAACGGACAGCAGAGAAATAGCAAGCACCGTTGAAGATATAGCGCAAGTAATCTTAACTCCTTCCGACCTTCCTTCCGGAACTGACAGAATATTTTACGGTTTAAAGGACAAAAAAGACTGGGATGCGGTCATAAACGTTCAAGGGGACGAGCCGTTCATTGACAGAGTTCACATTGAAGTTGTTGCAGATTCCCTGAAAAGCGGAGAGGACTTTGTTACCGTGGCAGTTCCGTTTAAGAAACCTGAAGAAGTTGAAAAGCCAGAAAACGTCAAGGTTGTTCTTGATAAAAACGGTTACGCTCTTTACTTTTCAAGAAGCAAGATACCGTTTCCAAGAAGTGCGCAAGGTTTGACTTTCTTAAAGCACGTCGGCATTTACGGTTTCAGCAGGAAAGGTATCAAGATGTTCGTTGAGTGGGAAAGGGGAACCCTTGAACAAGCGGAAGGACTTGAACAGTTAAGAATCCTTGAAAATGGGTTTAAAATAAAGGTGCGTATTGTTGAAAGGGATGTGGTAGGAATTGATACGGAAGAAGACCTGAAAAAAGCAAGAAAACTTTTGTGCGGAGAGGGTTAAATGGCTTCCAAGTTAATTTTCGTTACGGGAGGGGTTTTATCCTCCATCGGCAAAGGAATAACCTCTGCGTCCATGGGAACTCTGCTTGAATCAATGGGATTCAAGGTAACCATCCAAAAACTTGACCCTTACCTGAACGTGGACGCCGGAACGATGAATCCTTACCAGCACGGAGAGGTTTACGTAACCGATGACGGGGCTGAAACCGACCTTGACCTCGGACACTACGAAAGGTTTACAAGCGCGGTTATGAAGAGGATTAACAACATAACCTCCGGACAAATCTACAAGGAAATCATAGAAAAGGAGAGAAAGGGAGAATTTTTGGGAGCGACGGTCCAAGTAATTCCCCACGTGACGAACTTAATCAAGGAAAAAATAAGGCAATTAATGGCTTCCGACGTTGACGTTGTAATCGTGGAGGTAGGAGGAACGGTCGGGGACATTGAAGGTTTACCTTTCCTTGAAGCAATAAGGCAGTTGGGAGTTGAGGTCGGAAAGAGCAACGCCCTTTTCGTTCACGTTACTTACGTTCCTTACGTAAAAACCGCAGGAGAGTTAAAGACCAAGCCGACCCAACATTCCGTAAAAGAGCTAAGAGCAATCGGCATTCAGCCCGACATTGTTGTGTGCAGAGCGGAGAGGTTTTTACCGCCCGCAGTTAAAAAGAAAGTGGCACTTTTTGCAAACCTGAGAGAATCAGAAGTCATAACAGCAAAAGACCTTCAAACGATTTACGAAGTTCCCATTCTTTTGCACAAGGAAAAACTTGACAGTCTGATAGTGGAAAAACTCCAACTGCCGGCGGTTAAACCCGCAGACCTTACCGACTGGAAGGAAATCGTTTACAGAATTAAAAAACCTTCCGAGGGCACCGTTAAGATTGGAATCGTCGGAAAGTATGTAGAACTGCCGGACGCCTACAAGAGCATAATAGAAGCGTTCGTTCACGCGGGTGCTGCAAACAACGTCAGGGTTGAAATAAAGTGGATTAAAGCGGAAGAAGTTATTGAAAATTCTCCCGAAGACTACCTGAAGGATGTTTCCGGAGTTCTCGTTCCGGGAGGATTCGGAGAAAGGGGCATAGAAGGAAAGATAAGGGCTATTCAGTATGCGAGGGAAAAGAAGATTCCGTTCTTCGGAATATGTCTTGGAATGCAATGTGCGGTAATTGAATTTGCAAGAAACGTTGCAGGGTTGAAAGGAGCAAACAGCAGGGAGTTTGATTCCTCTACCAAGTATCCCGTCATTGACCTTATGGAAGAGCAAAAGAAGGTTTCGCAAAAGGGCGGAACGATGAGACTCGGAGCATATCCTTGCGTTCTCAAAGAGGGAACGATAAGTTTCAGGGCTTACAAGACAAAGGAAATTTCCGAAAGGCACAGGCACAGATACGAGTTCAACAACAAGTTCAGGAAGGTTCTTGAGGATGCCGGGCTCGTCATAGCGGGAACTTCTCCGGACGGAAAACTCGTTGAAATAGTGGAAGTTAAAAATCATCCATGGTTTGTTGCGGTTCAGTTTCATCCGGAGTTCAAGTCAAAACCGAAGAAACCCCATCCGTTGTTCGTTGACTTCGTAAGGGCTTCAAAGGAATGTAGAAGATGAAAACCGCTTTAATCGTCGGGAAGGGAATCAGCGGAACTTCTGCGGGAGAACTCCTCAAGAGAAAAAACTGGAAGGTCTATTTCTACGACGACAAAGACCCCCAACCCGTTCCCGAAAAGGTTGACCTTGTAGTGAAGTCTCCCGGCGTTCCTCCCAATCATCCGTTGATAAAAAAGTTCAAAAAGACTACCGAGGTCATTGGAGAAGTGGAACTTGCCTACAGGTTTTCAAAGGGCAAAATCGTCGGAATAACGGGAACCAACGGCAAAAGCACGACCTGTGCTTTAATTTACCACGTTCTGAAGCGTTCCGGATTTGACGCTTTTATCGGAGGAAATTACGGAATCCCGTTTTCTTCGTTTGCTGAAAAGACTTCGGAAAACTCTATTATCGTTCTTGAACTTTCCAGTTATCAAATAGAAGACCTTTCCGACTTCACCTGCGAAATCGGAGTGATAATCAACGTTTCTCAAGACCACCTTGACAGATACGCTTCCTTTGAAGAATACGCAAACTCAAAGTTCAAAATCAGAAAGCACTGCAAGACGCTCGTGGTAAATCAAAACTTGAAAGAAAAAGTTAATGCGGACTTTTGTTTTTCCGTTGGTTCAAAGGGATGTAAATTTTGGTGCGACGGAGAAGCGATTTACGTTGATGACGAGTTCATCGTGAGGGTTGATTCTCTCCCTTTGAAGGGTGTTCACAACCTTGAAAACTATCTGTCTTCTCTTGCGGTTTTGAGCCTTCTGGGCGTTAAGGTTGAAGACATAGTGGAAGGATTTGCAACTTTTGCGGGACTTCCCCACAGAATGGAACGGGTTGGAGTCGTTAAAGGGGTTGAGTTCATAAACGATTCAAAGGCAACTAATCTTGACTCAATGGTAAAAGCGGTTTTGAGTTTTGAAAAACCGGTCATACTGATTTGCGGAGGGGTCAGAAAAGGCATTGACTTTAATCCTGCCCTGAAAGACTTGAAAGGAAGGATAAAGACCTGTTTTTCCATCGGAGAATCAAGGGACTACTTCAAAAACCTTTTCTCAAAGATAACTGAAGTGAAATCCTGTTCTTCTCTTGAGGAAGCGGTCAGGAGTGCTTTTCGGGTTGCCGAGCCGGGTGATTGCGTTCTTTTTTCCCCGGGATGTGCAAGTTTTGACATGTTTAAAAACTACGCTGAAAGGGGCAATGCCTTTAAAGAAATCGTGGCATCGCTGGTAAGAGAAGGTGGAAGGAAGTAAAAGAAGGTTTTACGCTTTTTCTATTTTCGGGATTGCTTTTGTCTTATCCTTACTCGGAATCCTTTTCGTTTACACAGGAAGTTGGGGTTTTTGCGTAAAAAGGGGACTTCCTCCTTACGCATACGCTGGAAAACAAGCGGTGGCTTTTTTAATCGGCGTTATCGTGTGTCTTTTAATATACAAGTATTTTGACTACCGCACTCTTGCTTCTAACAAAAAGTTTTTGTGGGGAACGTATCTTCTTGCAAACTTGCTGTTGCTTTCCGTTTTGTTGTTCGGAAAGGAGATAAACAACTCAAAGAGTTGGATAGTTATAGGAGGAATATCTTTTCAACCGTCTGAAATAGCGAAAATTCTTGTCATAGTTTTCGTTTCTTGCTACATCAAATACAAGTGGTATCAAATTCAAAACAGTCTTGCTTTTTTCGTGGTCTTTCTTGTGATTTCTTTCATTCCCGTGTTTTTGATTCTCCTTGAAAAGGACCTCGGCTCAGCGATGATTCTTTCAATAGTAATATTCGCAATACTTTTCATAACCGGTTTTGGCTTGAAATACCTTTTGTATCCGGCAATCCTCGGCGGAACGGTTTTTGCTTTGGCAATAGTAAGCGCTCCCTACAGACTCGCAAGGATAAAAATCTTGCTCCACCCCGAAAACTATCTTCACGTTTCCGGAAAATACAGCAGTTATCAACTCGTTCAATCGTTCGTTGCTTTTGCAAAGGGCGGAATAACGGGAATGGGAGTAGGTCAGGGCGTTCTTTCAAAATACATGTTTTTGAGTCTTTCGTTCAGCGACTTTATGTTTGCCCACATCGGCGAAGAAGCGGGCTTCTTGGGGGCATTTTTTGTAATAATCGCTTACTTTTTCATTCTTTACTTGGGCGTTTCCCTTGTTGACAGAACGGACGAAAAGGCCGGAAAGTTCATAGCACTCGGACTGACCCTTTACATATTCTTACAGGGTATGGTGCACATCGGAGTTAATCTCGGACTCTTACCGACGACAGGGATTACCCTTCCGTTCATGAGTCTGGGAGGAACTTCAATGATAAGTTCGTTCATTGCGGTAGGTTTGCTTATGAACATTGCAAGATTCCTGCCCTCTGAACACCCCTTGCACGTTAAAGTCCTAAAGGGGGAAAGTTAACTGTTCCGGTTTTATATTTAGAAAGCCGTAGCAAATGTAATGTTCGATTTCCTTTAGGAGTTCTTTTGGGACAAGTTTTTCAAACGATTTTGCCTCTTTGCCGTGGTG
>CAZZKT010000036.1:0-11523 GCA_964654625.1 uncultured bacterium | reverse complement strand
GAAGTTCACTACACGGTGAACACTTTGAAAAAATTTTTTTGACAAACTTTTGTAGGTCCAAGGCAGTGAACAGAAACTCGCTTTCCCTAACAGATGCCTTACTTTACTGCTTTTGAAATCTTGTGTAAAAGTTCTGCGGGGGAGTTAATCGGAAGTTCAATATTTCCTGCTATTTCTTCAAACTTTTTGTCTTTTATCGTTATACCGCTTAACTTTTGAATTAAAACTTCCCTGTCGGTTATCGGAAACTCCGTGCCCTTTATGGCAGTCAAAACTTCCACGGGCCATGCAATTCCGAGGATTCCTTTGACGATGTTGTCGCAAACCATTGATATAAAGGGAACGTAATCGTTTCCTCTTTTTACTTCAAGATAAGCAAGTTTTGCCAATCCTCCGGCGGTGTGGGTTTTGACCTCTTTACTTTCAAGTTCTCCGTGAAGTTTCTTCATAACGAGTTCGGGGTCAGCGGAAAGCATGTTCCTGACCGTTTGTCTTGTGATGCCTATGAATTGGGCTATTTCGTCTTCCGTCTTAAAGCCTTCTTCTTTAAGAACCACCGCATAAGATGCTTCCATAAGACTCGGAATCCAGGTCAGGTTTCTATACTCAAAAAGTTTGCGGGGTCCTCCGATAATCTCTAATGCCTTAAGAAAAACGCGCAAAGCAAGAGCATCGTAATCTACCTCTTGTGGTTGGAGTTGAACGACCATGACAGCCTCCTTGATTCGGTTTATCAATTCTTATGATAGAATTTCCCCGCGGGGATTTCAACGATGAAGGAAACGAACCGTTTGTCAAGAAGGATTTTCCTGAGTGCGTTGGCAGGGGGACACTTTTTTAAACTTCTTTCTTCCGACGGCAAAGTCCCGTTGATAAGGCGAATCCGGTATTCTTCAACGAGCGAAAGAACGAGAATCGTTTTTGATTGCTCCTCAAAAATAGAGAAAAATCTCATCAGGACGGAAATCAAAAATGACACCCTTTTAATTCACTTCAAACACGTTGATGCATTCAACATTTACAAAAAATTAAGAAGTTATCATGTCAAAGAAGTCAGGTTATACAGAAAGTTGGGGGAAACCGTAGCAGAAATCAGAATGAGGGGTCTCAGGAAATTCAAAATTTTTGCCTTAGAAAAGAACAAGATAAAACCTTTCAGGGTCGTAATTGACGTTTTTCCTGACTTTTTGGTCATAAAACCCGAAAAAAGAAAAAGCGAAAGTTTGCCGAAAAGAATAGTCGTAATAGACCCCGGACACGGCGGAAAAGACCCCGGAGCAGTTTGGCCCATTTATTCTTCTCATCCAAGAATAATGGAAAAACACATAACCCTTGCAATTGCTCTAAAGGTTGAGAAACACCTTTCAAGATACGAAAACATTAAGGTAGTTCTTACAAGAAGAAAGGACGTTTACGTTCCTCTTCTCAAAAGGGCTGAAATAGCAGCAAAAGCCTGTGCGGATGCGTTCGTGAGCATTCATGCGGATTCTCTTCCCAGTTATCCCCAGTGGGGCGGAGTTACGGTGTTCAAAGCGTCTCCGAGACTGTTTGCTCAGGCTCACATGCTTGCCCGGAAAGTTGCAAGAAAGGTCAGAATTTGCAACGACGTTATGTGTTGGAGCATAAGTCCTTTACTGTTGAACATGGCTACAATCGTGACTTTTGCGGAAAGCAGAAAACTTGCGGAATCCATAGTTAAGAGTTTGAAGGCACACGTCAACGAAGAACTTGTGAAGGGAATCAGAGACATGAGGAGAAACATTCTCGTTCTCAAAACACCCGGAAGACCCGCAGTTTTGATTGAAACCGGCTTTATCACAAATCCCCTTGACAGAAAAAGGCTCGTCACGGAGGAATACCAAGAAGAAATCGCCAAAGGAATAGCAAAAGGAATCGTTAACTACTTCTTCTCTTCTTGGAGGAAAAACCAGGTTGGAGTTGAGGCTTAAGGGGAAGAAACTTTCCGGAGAATTAAGAACTCCTTCGGATAAGTCAATTTCTCACCGTGCGGTAATGCTTTCGGGAATAAACGAAGGAAGGGTGGTCATAAGGAATTTTCTCAGAGCGGATGATTGTTTGAGAACGCTCAAGGCAATGGTTGAACTGGGAGTGAAAGTAGAGGATAAAGGAAAAGAGTTGGTCGTTTTCGGAAGCGGGAAGGTTTTGAAAGAACCTTTTAACGTTCTTGACCTCGGGAATTCCGGCACGTCTATGAGACTTTTAAGCGGAATTCTGGCAGGACAAAACTTTTACTCGGTTCTTACCGGGGACGAATACCTGCGGAGAAGACCCATGGACAGAATAATCGTGCCTTTGAGAGAGATGGGAGCAATCCTTTACGGGAGAGACAAAAACAGGTTTCCGCCGTTGACGATTATCGGAAAAGAGAAACTTTCCGGAATTTCATACAGGTCTCCCGTTCCTTCCGCTCAGGTAAAGTCCGCAATTCTTCTTGCGGGACTTTACTCCGAAGAAAAGGTGGAAGTGGAAGAACCTTTTAAAAGCAGGGACCATACCGAAAGGATGTTGAGGGAGTTCGGAGTTGAAGTTCTGGAAGAAAACCTGCGGGTTCGCCTCGGTAAGAAAAGGGAACTTAAATACGAAGGAGTAATTGAAATTCCCGCGGATATTTCCTCTTCTGCGTTTTTTATTTGCGGAGCGGTGATAACACCGGGTTCTTCGGTCGTGCTGAAAGAAGTAATTTTGAATCCGACGAGAACCGGGATTCTCAGAGTTCTCAAGAGAATGGGTGCCAAAGTGGAAGTCATCAACAAAAAAACGGTTTGCGGTGAAGAAGTGGGAGACATTGTAGCGGAATATTCTCCCGAATTGAAGTCAACCGTAATTTCCGGAGAGGAAATTCCAACCTTAATAGACGAAATTCCTATCCTTGCCCTGACTGCCACCCAAGCGGAAGGCAGAACCGTGATAAAAGATGCAAAGGAGTTAAGAGTTAAAGAAAGCGACAGGATTAAAAGCACGGTTGAAAACCTGAGGATTCTCGGAGCAAAAGTTGAGGAACTTGAAGACGGGATGATTATTGAAGGCCCGTGCAGGTTAAAAGGAGGAAAAGGAAAAAGTTTCGGAGACCACAGAATTGCCATGATGCTTGCGATTGCTTCTTTGATTTCGGAAGAAGGAGTCGTGATTGACGAAACTTCCTGCATCGGAACTTCTTATCCGAACTTTTTTGAAGACCTGAAGAAAGTCTTGCACTAACTGATTTTTGATGCAAGTCTGAACGAGCCGAAAATGACCGCGTTATTTTCTATCTTTTCAAGTTCTATCTTTTCCGCTTTTTTTACTTTTTCAAAACCTGCAAGTTTTGAAGCAATCAGAAGGTCCCGAAAGGGTGCTTTCCGCGGGGTGTCAAGTTCAAGAAGGTGCAGAACGGGAGATTTCAAAAAACTTCTTGCAATTCTCAGGTTTTCAACGTGGTTCTTGTCCGAAAGCCCGGAGTAGTAAACCTCCTTAAATTCTCCGAACTTGGAAATCGTTGAAAACAAAGAATGAACCGCTTGAGGGTTGTGAGAAACATCAAAAACTACGAGGGGAGATTCCTTCAGAACTTCCACTCTTCCCGGCAGTTTGACGGAAATCTTCCTGGGTATTACAAAGTGCTTCCCGAGGAATTCTTCGCAAAACAGTTGAGCGGACTTTATGGCGGTTACCGCATTGTCCGCTTGGTGTATTCCGACCATTGAGATTTCAACGGGTATCTGACCCATGTAAAGAAACCTCGTGAAAAACCTTTGAACTTCCGCATCTTCGTGCCAAAAGTCAGCGGGAAACTTAAAAATTTTCGCTCCCGTAAGTTCAATCACTCTAACGACTTCTTCCTCGTTTCTTGAGACAACCCCAATCATTCCTTTTCTTAACACCCCGGCCTTTTGAACTGCAATTTCCGTTAGAGTTTTTCCCAAAAATTCCGTGTGGTCAAAACCTATCCTTGTTATGACCGCAAGTTGGTGAGTCAAAGCGTTGACTGCGTCAAGTTTCCCTCCCATTCCTACTTCAAAAACCGCACAATCCACTTTACTCCTTCTGAAAACCTCAAGGGCAAGAATGAGAGAACTTTCAAAGTAGGTCAGCCTGTGCTTTCTGACCAGCGGGAGAATTTCCCCGAAAGCGGAATCAAGAAGGGAAGTTTCAACCTCTTGAAGATTGACCTTTATCCTTTCGTTAAACCTTAAAAGGTGAGGAGACGTAAAAAGTCCGACCTTAAAACCCTGTTTCTGCAAGCATTCCGAGATAAAGTGAGAAACAGAACCCTTTCCGTTGGTTCCTGCAACGACTATTGAAGGATAGTCTTTTTCCGGAAGTTCCGACAGAGCCTTTTTAATCCTTTCAAGTCCGGGACTCCAAATGTGTTCCCTGTTTTCAAAAAACTCTTCAAAAAGGGTTTTCATCTTGCAACGAGGAAAAAGTATTCAGCCCATCTTTTCGTAAGAGCGTTGAAACACTTTGCTCCTATAAAGGCTTTCCCCTTGAAGTCCGGAAACTTACCGCGATACAAAATCCTGTTAAAAACGAGTTCTGCCCTTTTCCAACGAAGGTTCGGGAGAAAAACGAAGCAGTTTTTATACTTTTCCGGAAACTCAAGGTCAAAGTAAACCTCGTTCGGAAGTTCTTTTAAAATTCCGTCCCTCGGATAGTGGGCAATTACCGGCAGGGGTTCTATCCTCAAGTCGAACTTAAATCTCTTAAGGTTCTTAATTCCGTCAACCGTTACCATCCTCGGAACGGGAAACTCGTTGCCGGAAAAACTTCCCCTGTTTAAAGAAAAGATAAGTTTGTATCCCTTTGAACGGAAAAACCTCAAAGTCAGCGGGTCGTAATCGCCGTAAGGAAGTGCAAGAAATTCCGGTTCGTATCCCACAAGTTTTTTGAACCTTTCCCTTGAAAGTCTTTCCTCCCTCTCAAGAAAAGAAAGGTAGTCTTTCTCGCTTAACTTTTTCCTCAACTTGAGAAGCGGAGGATGGGAGTGCAAATGACTGCCGAAATATGCAAGTCCGGACTTTTTCAGTTCTTTGAGTTCTTCAACGGTCAGATAGTCTGGATAGTTGCCGACGGCTTCGGTGTAAAGGAAAACCGTGAAAGGAACTTTGTATTTTTTGAGGACTTTAAAAGCCTTCATCGTTGAACGGTATCCGTCGTCAATCGTTATGGCAACCGTTTTTTCGGGAATACTTCCTTTCAAAGAAAGTTCGTAAAGGGTTTTTACGTTTACGAACCTGTATCCGTTTTTCTTCAAAAACTTTATTTGTTCTTCAAAGGATTCTACGGATATTGAAGTTTTCGGATATCTTCCGTCGTCAAACCTGTGATAAACGAATATTGTGGCATAACCGCAAAGCGCGGTTTCGCAAACGAAAATAACGCTAAAAATTGCTACCAAAAACTTCAACATGTTTCTTTAAGTTTTTCCTCAACGTATTTTACTACTTCAAGGTGGATTTCTTCCGGACTTTTCGTTCCGTCTATCACTACAAATCTTTCCTTTTCTTGAGTTGCTATTTCTAAAAATCCATTCCTTACCCGCTTGTGAAATTCAATGTCTTCTGACTCTATTCTGTCCTTCTTGGTCCCAAGGCGTTTTAAAGAAACTTCCGGCGGGACGTCAATGAGAAAAGTAATGTCCGGAAAAACTCCGAGGGTTGAAACGAGAGAAACTTTTTTCACAAGGTCAAGGTCAATGCCCCTGCCGAATCCCTGATACGCTATCGTTGAGTCAAAATACCTGTCGCAAACAACAATCGTCTTTTCGGAAAGTGCGGGTTTTATGAGGTTTTCAACGAGAAAAGCCCTTGAAGCGCAAAACAAAAACAGTTCCGCAACGGGAGGAAACTTCTCCTTCCACTTTGAAAGGATAATCTCCCTAATCCTTTCTCCTGCTTCCGTTCCTCCGGGTTCTCTGACCGCAATCGCTTTGAGACCTTTTTCTTTGAACCAGTTAAGGAGTTTTTTTATTTGAGTGCTTTTCCCCGAACCTTCAATACCTTCAAAGGTTATGAAAATCACTCCGTCGGCTCCAGAACGTCCTTCTTGAGATAGTCCCTTATCGCTTCTGGAACTACAACGCTTCCGTCTTCCCTCTGATACTGTTCAAGAATGGCTATTACCGTCCTTCCAATTGCAAGACCGGAACCGTTTAGGGTGTGAACGTATCTTACTTTGCGGTTCTTATCCCTGAACCTGATTTTTGCCCTTCTGGCTTGAAAGTCCTCGCAGTTTGAACACGAAGAAACCTCCCTGTATCTCCCTTGAGAGGGTATCCACACCTCAAGGTCGTATGTCTTGGCTGAAGAAAATCCCAAATCTCCGGTGCAGAGTTCCACGACCCTGTAGTGAAGACCGAGCAGTTGTAAAACTTTTTCCGCTTCCCTTACAAGTTTTTCAAGTTCTTCGTAAGAAGTTTCGGGAGTTACGATTTTCACGAGTTCCACCTTGTTAAACTGGTGAAGTCTCATAATGCCCCTGACGTCCCTTCCGTGAGAACCCGCTTCCCTTCGGAAGCAAGGAGTGTAAGCGGTGTAATACTTCGGGAGTTCTTTTTCTTCCAGTATTTCTCCGGCGTGGATGTTGGTGAGGGGAACTTCTGCTGTCGGAATGAGCCACAGGTCTTCGTTTTCAATTTTGTAAAGGTCTTCCGCAAATTTCGGAAGTTGTCCCGTTCCCGTCATCGTCTTCGTGTTGACGAGGAACGGAGGGATTATCTCTTCGTAGTTGTGTTCTTCCGTGTGAAGGTCAAGCATGAAGTTTATCAAAGCCCTCTCCAGTTTTGCTCCCCAGTTTTTGTAGATGACAAACCTTGAACCTGCGAGTTTTACTGCCCTTTCAAAGTCAAGTATGTCAAGGTGTTTCCCCAAATCCCAGTGGGGAATCGGATTCTTCACTTCTTTCTTCTCTCCCCAGTATCTGACGACAACGTTGTGAGTTTCATCCTCTCCGACGGGAACCGAAGGGTGGGGAAGGTTGGGAATGGAAAGTAAAAGTTCTTCAAAGTTCTTTTCCGCTTCCGCAAGTTCTTTTTCAAGGGAAACTATTCGGTCCGAAATGGATTCAACTTCTTCCTTTAACTTCAGAGCGGAATCTTGATTGCCCTGCCTGAAGAGTTTTCCGATTTCTTTGGAAAGGGCGTTCCTCTTGGACTTTAACTCTTCAACCTCTTTGATGAGTTTCCTTCTTTCCTCGTCAATCACAAGAAGTTCGTCTATCTTTGAAGCAAGGGCAGGGTCTCTTCTTGAAAGAAGTTCTTTCACTTTTTCCGGTTCTTTCCTGACCAGTTTTATGTCAATCATCCCTTTTCCTCCGATTAAAGACCGGCAAGTTCTATTGCCAATTCCAAGTCTTTTTGGAATTCCGTTTCGTATCTTCTGTTTCTCAAAAGGAAAGCAGGGTGGAAAGTGGGAACTACAACAACTTCCGTTTCAAGAATTTTAACCTTTCTCTGTTTTCCCCTCAACCGGGAAATGGAAGCATTTTCCGGTAAGTTCAGTATGGTTCTCGTTGAAATTGCTCCAAGGCACAGAATAACTTTCGGAGAAATGAACTTTATTTGCCGTTCAAGGTAGGGAAAGCAAGCTCTGATTTCTTCAACTTCCGGATTTCTGTTGTTCGGAGGTCTGCACTTAACGATGTTGGTTATAAAGACCGAACTTCTTGAAACTCCGCACAAACTCAGATACTTGGTAAGAAGTTGCCCAGCCCTTCCGACAAAAGGCCTTCCCTGTATGTCTTCCTGCTCACCCGGGGCTTCACCGATAAGCATTAAAGGAGTTTTAAAGTTTCCTTCTCCGAAAACAACGTTCGTTCTGTTTTCACAAAGTTTACACTTGCAACACTTTAAAACTTCCTCTTTAAGTTTTTCAAGTTCTTCAACGGAAGGGTCTTCTTTCTCGCACTCAAAGTTTTTAACCCTTACTTCCTTAAAACCGATTAAACTTAAAAAGTCAACTGCCTTTTTGATTTCATCCATTTCTCAAACTCTCCCGTTATTTCTCCCTCAAAAACGCAAACGACTTCTCCCTCAAGAAAAACTTCGGAGAAGTCTTCACTGAAAGAAACGGTCAGTTCTCCTCCCTTCGTTTTTACCTTTACTGGCTGCTTAACCCCGATTTCCGAAATTGCAACCAAAGACACTGCAACAGAACCCGTTCCGCACGCATAGGTCTCTCCCTCAACTCCCCTTTCGTATGTTCTGACTTTGAGTTCTCCGTCATACTGAACGAAGTTAACGTTCGTTCCTTCCTTACCGAAAACGGAAGAAAACCTTATCTTTCTTCCGACCCTTTCAACGTCAACGCTCTCTATGTCTTCAACGAAAATGACGGCGTGAGGCACACCTACCGTCAAAAAGTAGGTTTTGTATCCTTCAACTTCTAACTTTTTTATCCGTGACTTGGAAAAAGGAAAAGAAATTTTTATTCCGTTTTCCGTTTTTTCTCCTTTTACTTCAAAAACTTCCGTTTCAAGGATTACCTTTTCTTCACCATACTTTTTCATTATAAAGTCAACCGCACACCTTGCTCCGTTTCCGCACATTTTTGCGGAACTTCCGTCGGAATTAAAAAACTTCCACCTGTATTTTGAACCGCACTTTTCAATCAAAATAAACCCGTCCGCTCCTATTCCGAACCTTCTTTCGCAGAAAAATTTGACCAATTCCTCAACGGAAATCTGCAAATTTTTTGAAAGTAATTCAAAGTCCGAAAGAGCATCGGTAATCAAAAAATCGTTTCCGGTTCCCTGATACTTTGAAAATCTGAAAGACATTCTTAAAAAACCTCAAACCACGACGTTGACGAGTCTTCCCTTGACGTAAATGAACCTCTTGATTTCCTTCCCTTCCGTGTATTTCTTAACTTTCGGTGAAGAAAGGGCAATTTCTCTAACCTGTTCTTCCGAAGCATCCGCCGGAATCGTTATCCTGTCCCTCACTTTGCCGTTCACCTGAACAGGAATGGTAATTTCGGAAACTTCAACCGCCCTTTCGTCCACCTTGGGCCACTTCTGGTTGCACACAAATCCTTTTTCCCCGAGAATTTCCCAGAGTTCTTCCGCAATGTGAGGGGCAAAGGGAGAAAGCATTATTGCAAACAGTTTCTTTGATTCTTTCAATACTTCTAAGTCTTCCTTCGTCTTGGGCTTGAAACTTTCCATAGCGTTGAAAAGTTCCATAAGACTTGCAATTGCGGTGTTGAACTTGAACCTTCCGTCAAGTTCTTTTTCCACTTTGTCAAGGGTCTGATAGAGTTTTCTCCGAAGTTCTTTCCCTTCCTTTGAAATCTCTCCTTCCTTGACTTCTTTGAAGTCTTTTCCGTAAAAGAGGAAAACCCTTTTCAAAAACCTGTAAGCACCCTCTATTCCCTCGTTCCTCCATTCAAATTCCGCTTCGGGAGGCCCGGCAAAAAGTATGTAAAGCCTTACCGCATCCGCTCCGTATCTTTCTATCATTTCGTCGGGGTCAACAACGTTCATTTTTGACTTGCTCATCTTTGAAACTTCTCCGAACTCGTCCTCAAGTTTTGAGAAGACCTCCGCAAAATTAGTTCCCTCAAGGTTTTTCTTCACTTCCGGAGCGTTTACAAGAAGCAAAGCGTTGTCTCCTATCGTTATGTGATGCTTTTTCATTACTGAACCAATCGTAGTTTTATCGCTGGAAGTTCCTCCGAACTTTTCAACGAGTTCGGAAACGCTTGAAGATTCCGTGAGATTTAATCCTCTCAGAAGATTTTTTACGCTGAGCCACCTTTTGTTGACCATTCCTTGAGTTAACAGGTTTACGAACGGCTCTCCCGCCGTTAAAAACTCTTTCTGCGGGTGTTCTTCCGGAACTTTCAGAATTCCGAGGTCTCTCAAAACTTTGGTAAAGAACCTTGCGTAAAGTAAGTGAAGAACCGCATGTTCAATTCCGCCTATGTATTGGTCAACCGCCATCCAGTAGGACGCTTTTTCGGGGTCAAAGGGAAGCGAGGTTTCTTTCGGAGAACAGTATCTCAAGAAATACCACGAGGAGTCAAAAAAGGTGTCCATCGTGTCCGGGTCTCTTCTTGCCGGAGAACCGCACTTCGGACAGGTGGTTTTTATGAAGTTTTCAACTTTTTCAAGGGGAGAGTATCCTTCACCGGTTATCGGTGCTTCTTCCGGAAGTAAAACCGGAAGTTGTGATTCGGGGACGGGAACGATTCCGCACTCCGGACAGTGAACGACCGGAATCGGAGTTCCCCAGTATCTTTGTCTTGAGATGTTCCAGTCTTTAAGCCTGTATTGAACGGAAAACTTTCCTTTTCCCAACCTTTCAAGTTCTTCGGTTATTTTCTTTTTTGCCGTTTCGCTGTCAAGTCCGGAAAACTTGCCGGAATTTATGAGAACTCCTGCTCCTTCGTAAGCAGATTCAAGGTCTGACGGATTTATTTGTGAACCGTCCGGCGAAACGACAACCTTAACGCTCAAGTGGTATTTTCTGGCAAACTCAAAGTCCCTTTGGTCGTGAGCAGGAACGCTCATTATTGCCCCGGTTCCGTATTCCATAAGAACGAAGTTTGCGGTAAAAACGGGAAGTTTTTCGCCCGTCAAGGGATGTATCGCGTAAACGCCGAGGAACACTCCCTCCTTTTCAAGGGTCCCCGTGACCCTCTTTCTCCTTTCCGTTCTTTTCATTCTTTCAACGAACGCCAAAACCTTTTCCTCGTAAGGAGTGCCGGCAGAAAGTTTGAGGGTCAGCGGATGTTCGGGAGCAAGAACCAAGAAGGTTGCACCGAAAAGAGTATCCGGTCTTGTCGTGAAAACTTTTATTGAGGTTTTCTTTTCGGGAACTTCAAATACTATTTCCGCTCCGGTGCTTTTCCCAATCCAATTTTTCTGCATCGTTATGACAGGTTGGGGCCAATGGTCTTTTAAAAGTTCAAGGTCTTTCAGGAGTTCTTCAGCGTAAGCGGTTATTTTTAAGAACCAACTGTCCACCGCCCTTTGTTCAACAACGGTGCCACACCTCCAGCACCTGCCTTCTTCGTCCACCTGTTCGTTTGCAAGAACGGTTTTGCAAGAGGGACACCAGTTAACGGTAGCCTTGGAACGATAAGCCAATCCCCTTTCCAGCATACGGAGGAATATCCACTGATTCCACTTGTAGTATTCCGGAGAACAGGTTGAAATTTCCCTTCCCCAGTCGTAGGAGAAGCCGAGTTTTTTGAGTTGTCCCTTCATGTATTCAATGTTTGAAATCGTCCACTTCTTCGGATGAACACCGCTTTTGATGGCTGCGTTTTCTGCGGGCAGTCCGAAAGCGTCCCAACCCATAGGATGCAAAACGTTGTATCCTTTCATTCTTTTGAACCTTGCAATAACGTCCCCGATAGAGTAATTCCTCACGTGTCCCATGTGAATTCTTCCGGAAGGATAAGGAAACATTTCAAGAACGTAGTATTTCTTCTTTGCAGGGTCTTCTTTACAGGCAAAAACCTTTTCCCTTTCCCACCTCTCCTGCCACTTTTTCTCTATTTCCCAGAATTTGTAGTCCAT
>CAZZKT010000035.1:0-11759 GCA_964654625.1 uncultured bacterium | reverse complement strand
AGGTATGAACATTCTCCCCACTTCTACCCAAGAAAAAAGGCTGTCCACCTGGTAGCCAGAATACTCAAAGCGCTTAATATTCCTTTCTTCAGAAACCCAAAACCCCTACCAGGAGGACAGCCATGGAACTGAATATTAATCTATACCACAAACTGAGAAAAGCAAATCCTGCAAAGGCAAGTGATTTGCCCCCCTAAAAATTGCACACCTACCCTGAAACATTAGCCGAACTCTCCCGAGTAACAAACTCCAAATACCTCTCTTTTTCTACATTGATGGGGTCGTGGCAAATCACTAAAACTTTCGCAGTTCTTCCACAATACTTTCTCTGTAAACCCTTACGAGAAGGTCTATCTCTTCTTCCGAAATGGCAAGGGGAGGCATAACTACCAGAACCGGTCCGAGGGGTCTTGTGAAAACTCCTTTTGAAATTATCCTTCTTGAAATCCTTCTTCCGACATCGTCTTTCCAAGAGAACGGTTCCTTTGTCTTTTTGTTCTTCACTATCTCTATGCCATACATAAAGCCGATTCCCCTGATATCTCCGACATTTGGCAGGTCAGAAAGTTCTTCCGTGAGCCTTTTTTTGAGGAATTCCATTTTGCCCTTTAATGATTCCGGGTATCCTTTCTTTTCAAAAAGTTCAATGTTGGCAAGGGCAACCGCACATCCCAGTTGATTTCCGGTGTATGTATGACCGTGGAAGAAGGTTTTTCCGCTCCCGTAATCTCCGCCGTAAAAAGCGTAATATACCCTGTCTGTTGCAAGAACTCCCGCAAGGGGCAAGTAACCTGCGGTAAGTCCTTTTGAAACAGCCATTATGTCGGGACAAACGCCCTCAAGTTCGCACGCAAACATCTTTCCCGTTTTTCCGAATCCCGTTGCAACTTCATCAAGAATCAAAAGGACATCAAACTCATCGCAAAGGTTTCTTACTCCCTTTAAAAAGCCTTCCGGATGAACTATCATCCCCGCAGCAGCCTGGACTTTCGGCTCCATAATTATTCCTGCAATCTCGTGGTGCTTTTCTTCAAGAAGTTTTCTGAGGACATTCAACGAGAATTCTTTGCATTCTTCTTCCGTTCCTTCAAACCTGTAAGGATGGGGAGACGGAACGGTGTATGTTTCAAAAACGAGTTTCCCAAAAACCGAATGGAACAGTTCAATACCTCCGACACTGACGCTTCCTATGGTGTCCCCGTGATAAGCCTGCTCAAGTTTGACGAACTTTGTCTTTTCGGGCTTTCCCACAAGTTGCCAGAACTGATAAGCCATCTTTATGCTTGCTTCCACGGCCGTTGAACCGTCATCGGTGTAAAAAACGTGGTTCAATCCTTCGGGAGTTATCTCAACGAGTTTTTTGGCAAGTAGTATTGAGGGCACGTTTGCAAGTCCCAAAAGGGTTGAGTGGGCAATCTTTTCAAGTTGGTTCTTTATTGCTTCGTTGAGTTCCTTAACGTTGTGGCCGTGAACGTTGCACCATATAGAAGCAACCGCATCAAGATATCTTTTTCCGTCAATGTCTATGAGATAGCATCCTTCTCCCCTTTCAATGACTATCGGTTCGTATTTTTCGTATTCTGCCATTTGGGTAAACGGATGCCATACATACTTTTTGTCCCACTCTTTCAAAAGTTCCTTATCCACAGCACTCCTCCGGAAGAACCGCAAATACTTTTATGACCTTTCGCGAAAGGGCTTTTATGGCGTCCGTCGGAGCCACGTTTGAAAGTTCGTCTATGACCTCCGGAGTTTTTACTTTTATGACTTCCGAACCGGAAGGTGTGTAATAAGCGTAGGCTACTTTGGCAGATTCCACTATGTCAAAGAAGTATCTGGGGTCATAACCTGCCCGTTCAACCTTCTCTTTTAAAGCAATCAGGTCCGAAGGTTTGGCTTCAACGGTTTTAAATACTTTCCTTTTCACGAACCTTTCGCACAGTTCTTTCAGTATCGGGTCTTTCGTGGTTTTAAAACTTGAATAAATTGAGCCTATGATGTTTCCGTCCGTTAGGTGGAAAAATCCTTCAATGTCTTTTGTTTTCAAAGTGTGATAAAGGACAGGGTCTATTTCGGGCTTCTCTCCGTTCTCTATGAGTTCTTTGAGTCTTTCAATGATTTTTCTCAACATAACTTGAATGGACAGGTTCGTTCTGTGAAAGTAAACCGCCCAATACATTTGATATCTGAACATGACGTATGCTTCCAAAGCGTTTAAACTTTTGTATTCCCAAACCAATTCTTCGTTTTCTATGGTTGCGCTGGACAAAATTCTGTTAATGTCAACGTTTCCGAACGAAATTCCCGTGTAAAAAGCATCCCTCTTCAAGTAGTCAAGCCTGTCACAGTCCAGTTGGCTTGAAATTAACTGATAGATATACGGCTTCTCGTGCTCTTTCCTCAGAATTTTTTCTGCCTCGGACACGATTTCTTTGTCAAGGTTTAACTCGTCGCATAAAACTTTCAAACCGTAAAACGTTAATTCTTCGTGGTTTTTTGAAAGTATGACTCCTTCAAGTGCGTGGGAAAAGGGAGAGTGTCCGATGTCGTGAATCATTGCGGAGAAAAGCAAAGCGTTTTCGGTCTTTTCGTCTATTGAAAATCCTTTCATCCTCAGCTGAGAAACGGCTTTTTTTACAAGCCACATTGTTCCTATGCAATGCTGAAACCTCGTATGCTCTGCCCCGGGATAAACTAAATAGCAGGGACCCAACTGTCTGATGTATCTCAACCTCTGGAGAAAGAAACTATCAAGGACCTTCTCAAGAATCCCGTTCTTTTCAACGAGAACGAACTCCCCGTAAACGGGGTCCATTATGAACTTAAAGCCCGGCCTATTCAAGGAACTTCATCGCCTCTTTTGCGGTTTTACCCTCGTGAACGATGGACGCTATTGCCCTGACAATCTTTTCCGGATTTTCGTGCTGGAATGCATTTCTGCCTATGGACACTCCGCATCCGCCGGCTTTCATTGCCCCTTCAACCATTTCCAAAATAGCGAAATCACTGTCCATCTTCGGACCGCCCGCAATGACAACCGGTATCGGGCATCCGCGGGTTACTTTTCTAAAGGAGTCCGGGTCTCCCGTGTAAGGAACCTTCACTATGTCCGCTCCGAGTTCTGCAGCAACCCTTGCACAATGGGCAACGATGTCAGGGTCAAACTGGTTCTTGATGTGCTTGCCTCTCGCATACATCATTGCAACAAGTGGCATCCCCCATTCAAGGCACTTTTCGGAAACCCTTCCAAAGTCCTCAAGCATCTTGTCTTCGTTTTCATCTCCGAGGTTAACGTGAATGGAAACGCCGTCCGCTCCGAGTTTAATGGCTTCTTCAACACTGCAGACAAGAACCTTGGTGTTTGGCTTTGGAGAAATTGAAGTGCTTGCTGACATGTGTATTATCAGCCCGACATCTTTTCCCCTTCCCCGATGTCCGTGCTTTACCAAACCCTTGTGGATGATTACCGCGTTGGCACCTCCGTTTGCCACCTTGTCAATCGTTTCTCTGATGTTGACGAGTCCCTCTATGGGACCCATGGAAACTCCGTGGTCCATCGGAATGATTACCGTGTTTCCCGTTTCCCTTGAGACAATCCTTTCAAGCCTTATTTCCTTTCCTATCTTCATCTTTACCCTCCCCTTTAAAGACGAACTTTTCTATGAAATCGCACATCACATGTCCAATCGTTATGTGAACCTCTTGAATTCTCGGAGTAGAAAAACTCTTAACCACGAAGCAAACGTCCGCAACCTCTTTCAACTTGCCTCCGTCCTTGCCGGAAAATCCCACAGTAAACATTCCCAACTTTTTAGCCTTCAGCACCGCGTTTATAACGTTCGGTGAGTTTCCGCTGGTGCTAATACCTATCAAAACGTCCCCTTCTTCGCCGAGGGCTTCAACTTGTCTTTCAAAAATTTTATCAAACGAGTAGTCGTTTCCCACAGCGGTGAGTATTGAAGTATCGGTGGTGAGGGCAATTGCCGGCAGGGCTTTTCTTTCCATTTGGAATCTGCCGACAAGTTCTCCGGCAATGTGCTGGGCATCGGCTGCAGAACCGCCGTTTCCGCAAAGGAGTATTTTCTTTCCGCTTTTAACTCTTCTTGCTATTTCTTCAAAGACTTCCCTTAAAAGTTCCTTGTTTTCTTCAATAAAAGCCTTCTTCAGTTCCGCACTTTCAACGAACGAGTAATAAATAAGTTCGTTAAGCATTCATAGCCCTCAAAAATTCTTCGTTTGTCTTGTATTTTCTCAACTTGTCAAGGAGAAATTCCATCGCCTCCACGGGGGACATTGCGGTCAGCACTCTTCTTAAAATCCAAACCCTGTTCAGTTCCCATTCCGGAAGCAGTAATTCTTCTTTCCTCGTTCCGGACTTTTGAATGTTTATTGCGGGGAAAATTCTTCTTTCAACCAGTTGCCTGTCAAGAACGATTTCCATGTTTCCGGTTCCCTTAAACTCCTCAAAGATTACGTCGTCCATTCTGCTTCCCGTTTCAACGAGAGCGGTTGCTATTATGGTTAAACTGCCTCCTTCCTCAATGTTCCTTGCAGCACCGAAAAACCTTTTTGGCATTCTGAATGCGTGAGCGTCTATACCTCCGGAAAGTATTTTACCACTCGGAGGAGTGAGAGTGTTATACGCTCTTGCCAGCCTTGTGAGAGAGTCAAGAAGGATAACCACATCCCTTTTGTGTTCAACGAGTCTTTTTGCTTTTTCTATGACGATTTCCGCAACTTGAGCGTGTCTTTCCGGAGGTTCATCAAAGGTTGAACTGATGACTTCGTCCGCAAGAGTGTTTCTCTTCATGTCCGTTACTTCTTCCGGTCTTTCGTCAATGAGAAGTATGATGAGGTAAGTGTCCGGATAGTTTATCTTGATGGCATTGGCTATCTTTTGTAAAAGAACGGTTTTTCCGGCTCTCGGAGGAGCGACTATCAGTCCCCTCTGTCCCTTCCCTATGGGAGTAATCAGGTCAACGACCCTCGTTGAAAGTTCTTGGGAATCGTGTTCCAGTTTGAACCTTTCTGTGGGATGAAGGGGAGTTAACTGGTCAAACTGAGGTCTGGTTTTTGCAGTTTCCGGGGGTTCCCAGTTAATTGCGTCAACTTTTAAAAGAGCGTGATACTTTTCGTTTTCCTTCGGAGGCCTTACTTCGCCCGCTATGGTGTCTCCCGTTTTGAGTCCCAACTTTCTTATCTGTGAAGGGGAAACGTAAATATCGGTTGAACTCGGAAGGTAGTTATTCTCCGGAGAACGCAGAAAACCAAAGCCGTCCGGCAGGACTTCAAGCACACCGACCCTGAATATTACTCCTCTTCTTTCCGCATCCTTTTCAAGAATTCTTCTTATCAGTTCTTGCTTTTTTACCGCCTTCGTTTCGGCACCTAAAGACTTTGCAATTTTTCTCAATTCAAAAATGTTCATCTTTTTAAGTTGCTCAACGGTATAGGTAGCGTTTCCGTTCTCGGACATAGTATCCTCCGCGATTCCGTTAGTCGGTTAAGGACTTACCAGCAATCTTGGCTACCCAGATGCTAATTTCGTAAAGACCCATGAGAGGTAAAGCCATCATTACTTGGGAAAAAGCATCCGGAGGGGTCAAAACCGCAGAAATTATAAAGATTCCGAGTATTGCAAATTTCCTGTTTCTTTCCAAAATACCCGCATTAACAATGCCAAGTTTTGAAAACAGCCACATAAGAACGGGAAGCAAAAAGACAAAGCCGAACGCAAGCATAAGTTGAATTACAAACGAAATGTAGTTTCCGACGGTAATCTGGGGAGTCAAAAGTTCGCTCATAAATCCCAGCAAGAATCTGAGTCCGAAAGGAAGAATCACATAATACGCAAAGACGAGTCCGAGTATAAAGAAGAACAAAGAGAAAAACATAAACGGCAGGATGAGTTTCTTCTCATGCTCGTAAAGACCGGGCTCTACGAACCTCCAGACTTGAAACAGAATGTAAGGAAGTGCAATTACTATTCCCGCAAACAGGGAAACCTTTAAAGCGGTAATGAACGCTTCGGGAGGAGACAAGAATACGAGTTTTCCGTGCAGATTTTCGGGCAGAGGTCTTTCAAGAAACTTCAAAACTTCTTTTTTAAACGGCCAAGCGACCAAGAACCCTATAACGACCGCAACTGCACAACGAATGAGCCTGCTTCTCAGTTCTTCAATGTGTTCGGATACGGGAAGTTCGTCCTCGGGGGTTAGTTTTTTCTCTCCCATGCTTTTATCCTTCTTCTTCCTTGACCTTTATTTTCTCCCCTTCTTCTTTGTTTTCTTTTTTCTTTTCTTTTTCTTCCTCGTCAACGATTCCTGCGGATGCTTTGCGAAACTCGTTGATTGCTTTACCCGTTGACCTTGCAAGTTCGGGAAGTTTCTTCGGTCCGAAAATCAACAGTGCAATCACAAGAATGATAATCAGTTCTTGAGTTCCAAGACCAAACATTTTTGTCCTCCGATAGTTATTTTTTTACCGCTTCTTTCAGTTCTTTTAAGAGGTTTTCAAGTCCGCTAATGTCCTCTCTCTCAAAAAACTTAACCACCGCACTTCCCACAACGAAACCGTCTGGAACTTCATACATTGAGCGAATGTGCGAACCCCTTGAAATACCGAATCCGACAACGGTTCTTTTGCCGGTTATTTCCTTGATTTTGTAAATGTGTTCCTGAATTTCTTTAAAAGCAAGAGTGTCCCTTTCGCCGGTTATTCCCGTTACGGAAACGTAGTATATAAGTTCTCCCGTGACTTTTCCAATTTTTCTAATCCTTTCCTCCGTGCTCGTTGGAGCGCACAGAAAAACCGGAGAGAGTTTTAAAGACTTTGCTTTTCTTGAAAATTCCTCACCTTCTTCCGGCGGAAGGTCGGGAACTATGAATCCGTCAGCACCGACAGATTTTGAGTCCCTGATAAAGTCATCCTCTCCGTAAGCAAGAATCGGATTGTAGTATCCCATCAACAGAATCGGGATTTCGTTGTTTAACTTACGGAGTTTCTCAACAATTTCAAGAACTCTTTTCGTATTTGCCCCCGCGTTTAAAGCCCTCAAGTGGGCTTTCTGAATGGTAGGGCCGTCAGCAAGGGGGTCCGAAAAGGGCATTCCGACTTCAAGCATGTCCGCATACTTCATAATCACTTTAAAGAATTCCAAGGTCTTTTCGCAGTCAGGGTCACAGGCAACCCCGTAAACGATTAACGGTTTACTCCCTTGAGAGGCAAGGGTTTCAAAACAACTTCTTATTCTTTCCATACCTTCTCCAAAGCAGGAATACCCCAAAGAAGAAAAGAAGAAGGAGAAAAACAAACTTGCTTTCCTTAATGATAAGCGAAAAAAGCGAGATTATCAAGTTTCCGACAAAAAGGTATGACAGTGCCCACAAGATTGCTCCAATCGCATTAAAAGCGGAAAACACCCAAAAGTTCGGTTTGAAACTTCCGACAAGAACCGGAAGAACCGCTCTGACTACGGGAAAAAACCTGCCGATTACAATTCCTACCTCTCCCCACTTTTTGACAAAACTTTCCGCCCGTTCAAGATGGTCGTGGGAAACTTTCATTCTTTCAAAAACCCTTCTTCCAAAGAGGGCACCGAGAAAGTAAGAAACCGTGTATCCGAGAAAAGTTCCGATTCCCATACACGCAACAAAACAGTAAGGGGAAACTTTACCCTTTGAAACCAGAATACTGGTAAGTATTAACATTTTTTCCGCTGGAAGGAACAAGCCGAGCAAAAGGCCCGTTTCAAGAAAAGACCACAAAAAGACGGAAGAACAGACCGCAAATTCACTCATTTCACGGTTCAATCAACCACAAAGTCAACAGGTCTTTTGCATCTGGGACACGATTTTCCCTTTAGGTCAAAAATCACGTGAACGGAATATCCGAACCTTTTCACCAAAGGAAACCCGCACTTCGGACAGTAGGTTGTTGAGGTTTCTTCGTCCGCTATGTTTCCCGTGTAGGGGTAGTATAAGTATTCCTTCGCAACGCGATAAGCGGTAAACAGCGCTTCAATAGGAGTTGGTTGAAGGTAAGTGAGTTTGTAAGCGGGAAAGAATCTTGAAAAGTGGATGGGAACTTCTTTCCCCAAGTTTTCGTTTATCCACTTTGCAAACTTCTCAAAGTATTCCTCGGAATATTCGTCAAATCCGGGAACTACGAGTTTGGTCAGTTCAAGCCACTTTCCCTTTTTCTTTACAAATTCGCAAACTTCCCACACGTTCGGATTATCAAGGGAAGAAAACTTCCGATAGTAATCCTTTGTCATTCCTTTTAAGTCAATGTTGAAAGCATCAACAAACTCTATGATTTCCGCCAGAGCAGTGAGATTAATGTTTCCGTTGCTCACAAGAACTACTTTGAAGCCCTTTTCTTTTAACAACTTGGCACTCGCCTTTATGTATTCAAACCATATCACCGGCTCGTTGTAAGTAAAAGCAACCCCTATTGAGTTGTGCTTGCCAGCAAGTTCTACGAGTTCTTCAGGAGACAAGTAATATCTTCTCGTTTCCCTTCTTGATATTTCCCAGTTCTGGCAAGATTTACAGTCAAGGTTGCATCCGTTCGTTCCCACGGAGAAAATCACAGAACCGGGATAAAAGTGGTAAAGGGGCTTCTTTTCCACGGGGTCATAGCCCGCGGAAGAAACCTCGGAGAAAACGGTTGATACGAGTTTTCCGTTCTTGTTTTTCCTGACAAGACAAAATCCGCTTCCTCCCGGGGGTATCTTGCAATTTCTCGGACAGAGCAAGCATTCAACGACCGAACCTTCCAGTTCCCTCCAATGTTCAGCAATTACTTCCGGCATCTTTTCTCCTTAAAAGTCAAAACTAAACTCGTCGGGTTCTTCAAAACTGATATTTTCCGTTTCTTCTTCTGTTTCAACTTGTTTTTTCGCTATCTCGCTTTCTTCAAGGTTCTCAAACCGCACGTATTCCTTTATGAACACCAAGTTAAACTTTCCCGTTGGCCCGTTTCTCTGTTTGGCTACTATGATTTCTGCAATTCCCCTTTCTTCGGGGTCCGGATTTTTCTTGTAAACTTCGGGCCTGTGTATGAAAATCACAACGTCCGCATCCTGCTCAATACTACCGGACTCTCTGAGGTCGGAGAGTTGAGGTCTTTTGTCTGCCCTTTGTTCAACTTGTCTTGAAAGCTGCGAAAGGGCAATTACCGGAACGTTGAGTTCTTTTGCAAGGGATTTCAAAGAACGGGAAACCTCGGAAACTTCTTGCTGTCTGCTTTCCGTCTTCTTAATGCCCTTCATAAGTTGAAGGTAATCAACGATTATTAGACTCAGACCTTTTTCAAGTTTCAGTCTTCTTGCTTTTGCCCTCATTTCAACGATTGTCATGCTCGGAGTGTCGTCAATGTAAAAGGGGGCTTCCTTGATTCTGTCTGCAGATTCAATAAGGGCATCAACCTCGTGAGGTCTTAAGTATCCGTTCCTTATGTTGTGTAGAGGGATTTTTGAATCTTGCGCTATCAACCTCGTAACTATTTGTTCCTTTGACATTTCAAGGGAAAAGAAAGCCACGCTTTTTCCTTCTTTCACCGCAACGTTGTAAGCGATTGATATTGCAAGGGCAGTTTTACCCATTGAAGGTCTTGCTGCAATTATTATGAGGTCGGAATCGTGAAGCCCGGAAGTCATCCTGTCAAGTTCGTAGTATCCCGTGGGAATTCCGGTAACCATTTCCCTGCGGGCAGAGAGTTCCTCAATCCTCTTAACAACGTCCGGAATCACTTCGCTTATGTGAACCAATCCGCTGGTAATTCGTTCTTCCGAAAGGGAAAAAACTTTCCTTTCAAGAAAATCAATGATTGCGTCGGGGTCCGGAGTTTCGTCAAGTTTTGAATTAACCTCTTTTGCAAGGTCAAGAATTTTTCTTAAGGTCGCCTTATCCTTTACGATTTTGCACGCAGATTCAAATTTTTCGTGATTTTCAAGGGCAAAGTTCAAAATGTAAGCGAGATACTCTTCCCCTCCTACCTTGTCAAGAAGATTCCTCTTTACCAGTTCGTCTTTATAAGAAATCTCGTTCAGCCTCGTTTCCGTAAATCCTTCTGCTATTAAGTCTCTTATGAACCTGAACAGAACCTTGTTTTCTTCTTTGAAAAAGTCTTCGGGCCTTAATATTTCAACTCCCCGAAGAGCAAAAGAAGGTTGAACGAGCATGGAACCAAGAACCGAATATTCTGCTTCAAGGTCAAAGAGTTTCATTGAATCCTCCTAAAGAACTAAAGCAAGTTCAAGGGCTTTGAACAGAGCCCTCGCCTTGTTAACGGTTTCCTTTGCCTCAAGTTCCGGAACAGAATCTGCAACTATGCCCGCTCCGGCTTGAACGAAAAGCGTGTTTCCTTTAACGATTGCGGTTCTTATCGCTATTGCGGTATCAAGATTTCCGTCAAAAGAAAAGTAACCGACCGCTCCGGCGTAAACTCCCCTTTCGCTTTTTTCCATCTCGTCTATTATTTGCATCGCTCTAATCTTCGGAGCACCCGAAACGGTCCCCGCAGGAAACACCGCCCTTAACACGTCAAAACTGTCCGCATCGTCCCTTAAAGTTCCGGAAACGTTAGAAACTATGTGCATCACGTGAGAATACCTTTCAATTACCATCAGTTCATCAACCTTAACCGAACCGAACTTGCAAACCCTTCCGAGGTCGTTTCTTGCAAGGTCAACAAGCATGATATGTTCTGCCCTTTCTTTCTCATCCGAAAGAAGTTCCCTTTCAAGTTCCAAGTCTTCTTCGGGAGTTTTCCCCCTTCTTCTCGTTCCGGCAATCGGTCTTGTTTCAACCTTCCTGCCTTCAACCCTGACGAGAACCTCTGGAGATGCTCCCACTATTTGGAAATCTTCAAAGTCAAGGTAATACATGTAAGGAGAAGGATTCACAAACCTTAAAGCCCTGTAAAGGGCCAAAGGGTCTCCGTAAAATTCCGTCGCAAACCTTCTTGATAAAACAACTTGAACGATGTCTCCCGCCTTTATGTATTCTTTTGCAGTTTTAACCATTTCTTTGAATTCATCATCAGAAACGTTAACTTCCCAGTTCAAGTCCGCGTGTTTCATCCTTGGAACTGGGGGAGGTTTTTTTAAACTTTCTTTCACCGCAGAAATTAAGTCAACAATATCAGCATACTTCCTTTTCAAGTTTCCGTCTTCTGCAAAGATAAAACCGATAAGTATGACTTTATGTTTGAGATTGTCAAAAATCAAAAGAATTTCCGGCACGAAAAACAGCATATCGTAAATTCTTGAATCCTCTTTTTGAGGGTTAACCTTTACCTTCGGTTCAAAAAATTTAACAGCATCGTAAGAGAGATATCCGAAGAAGCCTCCCCAAACCCTCGGTAATTCTTCAAACTTAAAAGGTTTAAACTTTTTAAAAACCTCTTTTAAAACATCAAGAGGAGAAGTTTCAAACTTTACCACCCTTATATTGCCTTCATCGTTCACTTCCGCAAAAGAATCTTTGCTTTTAACAGACACTTTTCTGCCGATACCGATTATGGAAAACCTACCCCACTTTTCCCCTCCTTCAACGCTCTCAAGAAGCATGTTTGCCCCGAGAGAACGAAGTTTGGCAAACGCAGAAATCGGAGTTTCAAAATCCGCAGGAAACTCTTCAAAAACCGGAATCAAATTAAACCCTTGCCTAACAAGAGATTCCACCTCACCCAAACTTACCATACCCTACCCCACAAAGAAACGTCCAAAGAAACTATACCAAATTTGCGAGTTT
>CAZZKT010000034.1:0-12069 GCA_964654625.1 uncultured bacterium | reverse complement strand
AATACTGGATACACTAAACCGTAAGGGAGGAGTGATGAAAAGGTTTGCTTTTGTCTTTTTGTTTTTGTTGACGGTTGGTTGTGCTACGGATTCCGAATTCAGGGAAAGGCTTAACTCTATGAACGCAAGGATAAACCTCCTTGAGTTTAACCAGAAGAAAATCAGAGAGAACCTGGCAGTTGAAACGGAAAGGCTCAATCGCCTGGAATCAGAACTTTCAAAAGTTTCCGGCAAATACAAGGGGTTGAACACAAAAATCTACGAGATTTCTTCAAAACTTGACGAAATAAAGACAGAACTCGTTCTCCTTGAAGGGAAACTTGAAAAAGAGAAAAAATCTTTCAAAAAAGACTTGGATTCCGTTTCTGAAAAGTTAAAAAGGATTTCCGTGCTAAGACAACAACTAAAAGAACTGCAGGCAAAATTGAAAAGCCTTGAAAGGAGAATTTCAGCCCTTGAAAACAGGTTTGAAAACTTAAAAATTCCCTCCATTAAGGTTGAAAAAGTTGCACCAGAAGAACAATAATGAAAAGATTTTTTCTCTCAATCTTTCTGAAGTTAGCAGATTTTTACGAATTCATAAAGCCCTTTAAGGACAACAGATTAAACGCTTTTGTCTTTATCTCGGTATTAATCGTCGGAGTTTTCACCTTTAGATTGCTGTCTTTGACGGTCTTTGAAAAGGAAAAGTGGCTTTCTCTTGTAAAAAAGCAGTTTCAAGGAGCAATAAAACTGTCTTCCGAAAGGGGAACTATTTATGACAGAAATTACTCTCCCTTTGCTATAAGTGTTAAAGTTTTTTCAATCTACATAAGACCTACCGAAATCAAAGACAAACTATTGATGAAAAAAATCCTCTTAAGAGACCCTGCCGTTCTTTCAAGATATTCAAAAGATGTTGAAAAACTGAAAAAACTTCTTGAACCCCTTTCTGTCATAAAGGAAGAAGACATTGACAGGGCTTACGAAAAAAAATTTACAAACGGCGTGCCTTTCGTCTGGCTTAAAAAGTCAATAAATACTTCCCAGATTCCTCTTTTTAGAAGCATTAACCTTGCTTTGAAAATCTACTACCGGCTTTCGGGAGAAAACAAGTTCAGGAAAAGATATCCAGACCTGATAGGAGCGGTTAAAGAATACAAGAGAAAGTATCCCATGGAAACGGGTATTTGCGTCGTTGGATTAACTACTCCCGAAGGAGAAGGACTTTCCGGGCTTGAATATTACCTTGAAAAGAAAAACATAATAACGGGTAAAACGACCTTTCTGAAAGGTGAAAAGGATGCAACCGGCAAGGTTTATCTCGGTGAAAACGTTCTTCAGTTCGTAAAAAAAGAAAAAGGAAACAACGTCATAATAAGTATTGATGCCAATTTGCAGTATATCTTTGAAAAAGTTTTGGAAGAATACGGAGCGAAACTACTGCCGAACTTCATAAACGCAGTTTTGATAGATGCAAACAACGGAGACATTCTTGCAATGGCAACGTATCCTCCGACTACGGTTCCAAGATTTATAACAACTCCTTACGAACCCGGTTCTGTGATAAAACCTTTCGTTTTAGCAAGCGCCCTTAATGAAGGTTTAATAGGCGTGAACGATGTAATTTTTTCGCCCGCAAAATATCCTTTCGGGGGGAAAGTTTTTCACAATGAGTTCGGAAAGGATTTAAAAATCAGAGCGTGGGAAGTCATTCAACATTCGGACAACGTCGGAATTATAAAAATTGCTCAAATGCTCGGAAAAGAAAAACTTTACCAGTATTTAAAGAAGTTCGGTTTCGGTGAAAAAACCGGAGTAGAACTTGCGGGAGAATCCAAGGGAATTTTGAGAAACTGGAAGAAGTGGAAGGACGTTGACTTTGCCACAATTTCTTTCGGACACAACATTTCAACCACAACGCTACAACTTGCCAGTGCCTTTGCGGTTCTCGTTAACGGCGGCTACAAGGTAAAACCTCGCTTACTGTTAAAAGTAGTTGATGACAAGTTGCAAACCATCAAAGTTTTTCCTCCGATTAAGGAAAGGGTTCTGTCGGAAGAGGTTTCCAAAATTATGAGAAGAGTTTTAACGATGGTCGTTGAAGGAGGAACGGGAACTGCAACAAGACTCTCAAACTTTTACGTGGCCGGGAAAACGGGAACCGCGAGAAAGTGGGACCCTGTTTTAGGAGACTACAACCCTTTGAAGATAACCGCAAGTTTTGTCGGAGCCTTTCCAGCAACGAATCCTCAATACGTGCTTGCAGTAACGGTTGACGAACCGAGGGTTGAGAAAGAGTCTCTTTGGGCAAGCAAAACAGCGGTTCCGCTCTTTAGGGAACTTGCAGAAAGGGTAATTCTCTACGAAAGGCTAAAACCCGACAAGGTATCTTACGAACTCCTTGACTCTGGGGAAATTCGGAAAGTTCCGGTAAACGAAAATTTTACGTTCAAAAATCCTCTGGTAAAGAAAGGGTTATTCTAACTTTTCTTTGAAAAACTTTTCGTATCTTTCTTTAACCTTTTCCCAGTTTGGCAAACTCGTTTGAGCGCCCGGGGCTTCTATCGTAAAGGAAGCAACGGTTGAGGCTATCCTTCCGGCAGTTTTTATGTCATAACCTTTTAAAATGGCAAACAAGAATCCTGCCCTGTGGGAGTCTCCGGCTCCCGTAGGGTCTTCTAACTTATCGGGTTTTACAGAAGGTATTCTTATCACTTCCTTTTCGGTGAATATGAGCGAGCCTCTTGCTCCCATAGAAACGCATATCAGTTTCGGACCTTCAAGTTCTCTAAGAGAACGCAGTTTCAAAAATTCTTTTATTTTCTTTGCTTCGTGGATGTTCATGAACAGAAAGTCACACTTTTTGATGAGTTTAACGACCTTGTGGGGATAGGTAAACGTTTCCTGTCCGGGGTCAAAACTTACAATTCCTTCGTAATCTTCCAAGGATTCCAACAAAGTCCAGTAAAAGTCAAAGTGACCTGTTGAGAAGTGAATGATTTTGTATTCTCTGCACAACTTTTTTGCAAGTTCAATGTTTTCAAACAAAAGTTTTGCGGATTCCCTTCTGTTTTCGTAGTAGTAGAGAACCTGGTCGTCTTTATCCTTAACGCTGATGATGAAACTCCTCGGCATCGGAAAAGATTTCGTGCGGATGACACCTCTTATGTCAACTCCCTGTTCTACCAGAGCCTTCTTGTATGAAATTTTTTCAAAGTCGTATCCGGAAACTGCAAAGAGTCCGCTCTTGCCTCCGAGTCTTGCCACCGCAACCGCTACGTTTGCTCCTGCCCCTCCGAGGGTGTATCGGAAGTCGTCCGCTATGACCGTTTCGTTAATGCTTGCAAACCTTTTAACGAGCAAAACATTGTCAATTACTATGCTACCGAAAGCAAGGACATCCCTCTTGCAAGTTTCCATGCCCACTCCACGGATTTTCTAAAACTTTTGGTGCTCGCTATTCCTTTGCCCGCTATTTCGTAAGCGGTGCCGTGGGCGGGAGAGGTTCTGATTATCGGAAGTCCAAGAGTCAGGTTTACCGCACTTTCAAAGTCCGTAAGTTTGACCGGTATCAATCCCTGGTCGTGGTAGAGGGCAAGAACGATGTCAAATTCACCTTTTATCGTTCTGTAAAATGCGGTATCCGAAGGAATAGGACCGAACGCTTTTATTCCGAGTTCCTTCGCGATGGAAACCGCTCTTTCTATTTCGGCCTCTTCGCTTCCGATTAGCCCCCCTTCCCCGGCGTGCGGATTTAAAGCGCAAACGCAGATTTTTGCTTCCGGGAAGTGTTTGTTAATCAGTTTGAGTTTTTCAAGAATTTTTTCGCTTTTTATGTGTTTTGGAACTTCGGAAAGAGGAATGTGAGTAGTTAAAAGAACGACCCTTAAGTGTTCGTTAAAGAGCATCATTGCATAATTCTTCACAGAAAAACTCTTTGCAAGGTATTCTGTATGACCAAAAAATTCTTTTTCGTTCAAGTTAATCAAGTATTTGTTCACAGGAAGGGTAACCAAACAGGAAATTTTCCCTTCTTTCGCATCTGCAATTGCCCTTTTCAAATACTCAAGTTGACAAAGTCCCGTTTCTTTTTCGTCATATCCGTAGTCAAACTGGCAAACATTTATCAAGAAAATGCCGGGTGGCAAGTCCTTTTTGACTTCATCTATCTCTTGGAACGAAACTTTTTCTCCGAGCAGTTTTCCGAAGTGTTCAAAAACCGATGAGGAACCGTAGATTACGACGGGACTGTTCAAAGAAAGTAAAAATTCCCGCTCTCTTAAAACGAGTTCCGCCCCTAACCCCCTCGGGTCTCCGAGGGTTATCCCTACGGTTGGGGTTGTTGACCCGATTCTTCCACTCCTTGCAGAACCGATTCCGCTTTCTTTAATTCGCTTGAAATCTTTTCGCTGAGACTTTTAAGGTCATTGCTCAACTGTCTGAGTTTATACTTAAGTTCAATGTTTTCCTGTTCAAGTTCTTCAACTCTTGTTTCAAGAGTGCTGATTTTTTCTTCGTATTCTTTAACGAGGTTTGAAACAAATTCCTTAACGTAATTTGCAAGTTTTTCAACTTCTTCAATGCCCGCCATCTTTCTTCTCCTCCAGCGTTAAAAGGTGTCCGAGTTTTTCTTTTTTAACTCTTAAATAATTTAAGTTATGCTCGCAAACGCCAACTTCAATAGGCACTCTTTCAACAATTTCAAGTCCGTATCCTTCAAGACCTATAAGTTTTTTAGGATTGTTCGTCATCAGCCTCATTTTTCTGACACCGACGTCCCTTAATATCTGCGCTCCGACTCCGAAGTCCCTCATGTCCGGGGGGAAACCGAGTTTTTTGTTGGCTTCTACCGTATCAAAGCCGTGGTCTTGGAGGTGGTATGCTTTAATTTTGTTAACCAGCCCGATTCCCCTTCCTTCCTGTCTCAGGTAAACGATAACTCCTTTTCCTTCTTTTGAAATCATCTCCATTGCTTTGTGAAGTTGAGCCTGACAGTCACACTTTAAAGAACCGAAAACATCACCGGTAAGGCATTCGGAATGAACCCTTACGAGAACGGGTTCGTCTTCTTTTATCTCTCCCATTACAAGGGCTACGTGTTCTTTATTGTCAACCTCGCAGGTGTAAGCGTAAATCTTCCAAGTTCCATACTTTGTCGGGAGGGTGGCTTCCGCCTCCCTCTTTACCAAACTTTCCCTTTTCATTCGGTATTCAATAAGGTCTGCGATGGAGATTATTTTCATGTTGTGTTTTCTTGCAAAATCAATGAGTTTTGGCAGTCTCATCATTCTTCCGTCGTCGTCCATTATTTCACAGATGACCCCTGCAGGATAAAGACCCGCAAGTCTTGCAAGGTCAACCGCTGCTTCGGTATGACCCGAACGCTTCAAAACTCCGCCCCTTCTTGCCCTTAACGGAAACACATGTCCGGGCTTTACAAAATCTTCCGGTTTTGCATCCTTTGAAATGGCACGCTTTATCGTTATTGCCCTGTCAAAGGCAGAAATTCCGGTCGTGGTTCCGAACTTGGGATGAGCGTCAACGGAAACACAAAAGCCGGTTTCTTTCGGGTCAGTCGGCTTTAAAGTCATGGGTTCAAACTGGAGTTCTTCACACCGTTCTTCCGGCAGGGCAAGACAGATTAATCCTCTACCGTATTTGGCCATAAAGTTTATGGCTTCCGGAGTAACCTTTTCCGCAGCAATGACAAGGTCTCCTTCGTTCTCCCTATTGGGGTCGTCCACAACTATTACCATCTTTCCGTCCTTTATCTCCTCAATCGCCTCCTCAACCCTGTCTAAGGGATACTTACCCTTTACCATCCTGTTTGCCCCTCTTTACCAAGACCTTGTCTATGATTCCGTATTCTTTTGCTTCCTCTGCGCTCATGAAGAAGTCCCTTTCCGTGTCTTTTTCAATTTTTTTGATAGGCTGTCCCGTGTGTTTTGCAAGTATTTCGTTGAGGATTCTTTTAAGTCTCAGAATTTCCTTTGCGTGAATTTCTATGTCCGTTGCTTGACCTTGAAATCCTCCCATGGGTTGATGAATCATGATTCTTGCGTGGGGAAGGGCAAAGCGCTTTCCTTTTGCTCCGGCAGAAAGCAAAACCGCACCCATGCTGGAAGCCTCTCCGATACAAATGGTAACAACGTCCGGTTTTATGTATTGCATCGTGTCGTAAATTGCGAGTCCGGCGGTTACCACACCTCCGGGACTGTTAATGTAAAGGTAAATGTCCTTTTCCGGGTCTTCCGCTTCAAGAAACAGAAGTTGGGCAATTATAAGGTTTGCTATGTGGTCATCAATCGGAGCCCCAAGCATTACTATTCTGTCCTTGAGGAGTCTTGAATATATGTCGTAAGCCCTTTCTCCCCTTCCCGTTTGTTCTATTACTATCGGGATGTATTGTGCTCTTTCCATGGCATCCTCCGGTTCGTGATTTGAGCGGGGCAAATTTTAACAAATAGTTTATGATATACTTAACAAAAAACAAGCGGGAAGGAAGTGAAGGTAGGAATAATTTCGGACATTCACTCTAACTTGCATGCCTTGGAAGCCGTTGAGAAAAAACTCAGGGAATACAACGTTGAAGAAGTTTGGTGTCTGGGAGATGTCGTCGGCTACGGGGCATTTCCCAACGAATGCGTTGACTGGGTTAAAAAGAACTGTAAGTATGTAATTCTCGGAAATCACGAATTTGCCGTTCTCGGAATAACTTCAACGCAAGACATGAATCCCTACGCAAGAAAGGCTATTGAGTGGACGAAGGATACCTTGAAGAAGGAATGCAGGGAGTTTCTTGAAGGATGCCCTGTCCAGGAGATAACTCAATACTGTCAACTGGTTCACGACACTCCGGTTCTTCCGGGCAGTGGAGAATACATTCTTACGGAAGAAGACGCTTACTTTGCCATGCTCAAACAGATGAGACCCGTTTGCTTTTTCGGCCACACTCACGTTCCGAAGGTTTACAAGTTTTCCGCTTCAACGGCTAACGAAATCAGGATGAATCCTTTAAGCATCAGCGGAGAAAGACTCCTTATTAATCCCGGAAGTGTCGGTCAACCGAGAGACAGGGACCCGAGGGCTTCCTTCGGTGTGCTTGACCTTGATGATGAAGTTTACGAACAAGTCAGGGTTGAATACGACTTTAAAAAGGCTGCGAGGGCAATTCTTGACGCCGGCTTGCCGGAATTTCTTGCAGCAAGGATAGTTGTGGGGGTGTGAAAATGATTAGAGGATACATGCTCATCGGAGGAGAAAAGGTTTACAAGGAAAAGGAAATAAAGATTCTGTTTCCTTACGACCTTTCCGTAGTCGGCACCATTCCGGAAGGGGACGAAAAGGACGTTGAAAGGGCAGTTGAAACCGCAAAAGTGGGACTTGAAAAGATGAAAAACCTAACTCCTTACGACAGATACGCGTTGTTGAACAAAACCGCCCGGTTGATTTCCTCAAAAAGCAAAGAGTTTGCAGAACTTTTGACCCTTGAAACCGGAAAAACCATAAAAGAAGCAATGTCCGAAGTTGCAAGAGCGGTCAACACGATAACTTTTTCTGCCGAAGAAGCAAAGAGACTCCACGGTGAAGAAGTCCTTTTCACTTCTGCTCCGGGAGTAAGGGGGAAAGTGGGTTTTTACAAAAGGGTCCCTGTCGGCATCGTCGGTTGCATAACGCCGTTTAACTTTCCGCTGAACCTTACCTGCCACAAGGTTGCTCCCGCGCTTGCGGGCGGAAACAGCGTGGTGATAAAACCTTCGGAAAATACTTCTTTGGTCGTTATAAAACTCGTTGAAGTTTTACTTGAAGCGGGATTTCCTCCAGAAAGCGTAAACTTGGTTACCGGCTACGGAGAAACCGTGGGAGATGCTTTGGTGAGAAACGAAAACGTCAGAATGATTACCTTTACGGGTAGCGTTGAAACGGGGAAAACGATTATGAAAAGGGGAGGATTTAAAAAGTATGCCATGGAACTCGGTTCAAACTCTGCGGTTTACGTGTGTGAGGACCAAAAAGAAAACCTTGATTCCATAGCGGAAAAGGTCGTAAGGGGAGCGTTTGCCCTTGCGGGGCAGGTTTGCATTTCCGTTCAAAGAGTTTTCGTTGACAGAGGGATTTTTGAAGAATTTGTAAACAAAGTCGTGGAAAAAACCAAAAACCTTAGGGTTGGAGACCCGAGGCTTGAAGAAACGGACGTTGGACCCGTAATTGACGAAAACTCTGCGGACAGGATAGTTGAATGGATAGAGGAAGCAGTTTCCTTGGGAGCGAAAGTCTTGTGCGGAGGCAAAAGACTCGGGAAAACCCTCATAGAGCCGACAGTTCTTGCCAACGTTCCGAGAGAAAGCAAACTCTTTAGAAAAGAAGTCTTTGGACCGGTCTTTTTCGTAAATCCCGTTGATTCGTTTGAAGAAGCGGTTGAACTCATAAACGATTCAAGATACGGACTCCAAAGCGGTATTTTTACAAAAGACATAAACAAGGCTTTGAAGTTTTCCGAACTCGTAGATTGTGGCGGTATTATGGTCAACGAAATTCCCACCTTCAGGGTTGACCACATGCCTTACGGAGGAATGAAAGAAAGCGGTTTCGGAAGAGAAGGCCCGAGATTTGCTATTGAGGAAATGACAGAAATAAAACTCGTTTGCATTGACCTTAACCTATGAGATACATCTTCGGACCCGTTGCTTCCAGAAGACTGAACCTTTCCCTCGGGGTGGACCTCGTTCCTCCGAAGGTTTGCAGTATGGACTGCCTTTACTGCGAGGTCGGAAGAACTACTCTTAAGACTACCGTTAGAAAGGAGTATGTTCCGTTTCTTGAAGTCAAAAGCGAACTTGAAAGGTTTTTCTCCGAAAGTCGTTCCGACTTTGACTTTGTGACCCTTTCAGGTTCCGGCGAGCCGACTTTGAATTCTTGCCTCGGAAAGGTGGTGAATCTCATAAAAGAACTCGGAAACTTTAAAGTTGCCCTTCTCACAAATTCAACCCTTTTACGGGAAGTGATAAAAGAAATCAAAGAAGTGGACGTTGTTCTGCCTTCCCTTGACGCCGGAAGGGAAGAAACCTTCTTAAAACTGAACAGACCGGCAAAAGGTGTAAACTTTGAGGACGTTATTTCCGGAATAAAAGCGTTGCAGGATGAGGGATTTAAAGTATGGCTTGAAACGGTTTTCGTTAAGGGCATAAACGATTCCGAAGAAGAACTTGAAAGACTTTTTAAAATTGTTGAAGAAATTTCACCCGAAAAGTGGCACATAAGCACGGTTGTCAGACCTCCCGCTTACAGGGTTTTCCCTCTTTCCCGTGAAGAACTTGAAAGAATAAAAAATCTTTCGGGATTTCCGTTTGCAGAAGTTGTTGCGGGAGGAAGTTCCGAAAAGAAGTTCAAGACGGAAAAAGCAAAGTCTTTAATTCTTGAACTTTTAAAGAGAAGACCTTGCACTTTCTCCGAAATCCTTAAAAGCGTTGACCTTAATCCCAGAGAACTTGAAAAGACCGTTGAAGAACTCAAAAAGGAGGGGAAAATATTTTCCGTGTTCCATCAAGGAAAAGAGTTCTTAAAAGCGTATTAGTGCTGATTTTGTTCTTGTGCCCTTATGCAAAGGCGGAAAGCGTCATAAAACAGTTAGAGTCTCAAGAAAGGGTCGTTTGTTCTTTTTCAAACTGTAAAAAAGTTAAGGAAACAATTATTAGGGATTTCGGTCTTTCTTCCGAAGTTATTTCCGAAGTGGAAGTGAAAGGTCTCCCAGAAGAACTTGAAAGCGTCAAAAAAAGCCTTTTCTTGCTCCTCGTTAACAAAAAACCTGACCGAGAAGTTTTGGAAAGTGCGGTAATGTATGTGAAACTGCAACTGAAACTTGAAGGATATTACTTTCCGGAGGTTTTCTGGCGGGTCAAAAAGGAAAAAAGCGGATACAAAGTTTTCATGAACGTCGTTCCCGGAGAAGTCTTGTGGATTAAAGAGGTAGAAGTTTTTTCCCCTTCGGAAATAAAAAGCATTGCGATAAGCATCTTTAAAACCCTACAAGGGAAATTTTTAAAAGCAAAAGTTTTGAAAGAATCTTTTGAGAAACTCAAAAAGGAACTCGCAAAAAGAGGATACTTTAACTCTGCCGTTGATTTTGATTTTTCGGAAGTTAAAAGTGCCTTTTCTGTGGTCGGAAGAAAACCGGTAGTTTTAAAGATTTTTGTTAAAACCGGAAAGAAATACGCAATCAAGTTTGAAGGTAACACCCACTTTCCCGACAAAAAGTTGCTTTCCCTTACCACTTTTTTTGAATCTTACAGTATTGACGAGTTTGAGGTGAAAGAGTCCTCGGAAAGAATTGAAAAATTTTACAAGAACAACGGATTCCCGTTTGTTAAAGTGTCTGCAGAACTGAAAGCCAAAGAAGGAATTGTGATTTTCAAGATTAGAGAGGGAAGGAAGGTTTTAATAAGCGAAGTCAAAGGTGTCGGCAAAAAGTTTGCCAAAAGGTTGAAAAACAAACTTTTTAATCTTGAACTCGTAGAAAGTGTTAAGTCAGAACTTGAAAAAAAATACAGGTCGGAAGGTTTTGCAAAGGTCAAAGTTAACTATTTTGTAAAAGGAAACTGTTTGTGTTTTGACGTTGAAAAAGGAAAGAAGTTCTTGATAGAAAAAGTCGTTGGAGTTCCGAAGAGTTTGGAAATACCCTTGCCACAACCTTACACTCCTTCAAGAGTTTCCGAAGTTAAAGAGTTGGTTGAAAACCATTTTAGAGAACTCGGATACAGGAACGCAAAGGTTTCGGTAGAACCCCGATTTTTTGAAACTCAAGAAAAAGTTAAAGTGGTTTTAAAGGTAAAAATTGAAAAGGGTAATCAATACAGGGTCGGATTTGTTCTCGTCAGGGGCCTTGAGAGGATTCCCCTTAAGAGGATTAAAAACTTGATAATCCTTCGTCCGGGCGATGTTTGTAAAGAAAAAAACGTTTCAAAGCAGTATTTCATTTTAAATAACAGCGGTTTGTTTTCCGCAGTTTCCATAGATGAAAAACTCGTAGATTGCACCTGTAATTACCTCATAGACCTTAAAGAACTTCCGAAATTAAAGGGAAAAGGGTTCATCGGTGCCGGCAGTGATTCCGGTTTGGTTCTCTCCGGCACGTTTTTTTCCGTTTCTCCTTTCGGTTTTTCGGAAAAGCACCTTCTTGTCGGCAACTACAGGCAAAAGTTCGGATACGACGTAATGTATAGGATTTCAAGACCCGCATACCCGTTCAGAAGATTTGAACTCAACTATTCGCTCGTTAAAAGAGAAAGGATTTACGAAAGTTTCAAGTTTGACGAACTAACTCAAAAGGTCTTCCTGACAAGACAAGCATCAAAGGTCTTTTTCCAAAGTTACGGACTTAAACTGACCTCGGTCAATGTAAAAGACACGACCATCACTGCATCCAAGAGCGTTTCCGAATTCGGCCTGTTCTTTCTTTCAAGATACGACAAGAGAAACAATTCCGTAAATCCGTCTTCGGGATTCATGATAGAACTTTATTCCCTTTTCGTTCCGAAAGCACTTTATTCTGACTGCAGTTTTTTGCTCGGAAGGATTAAAGGATTGCTACTATTGCCCCTACCCGGTTCTTCGGTTCTTGCTCTCAGGGCGGGAATCGGAAGTTCAAAAGTCTTTAGCGGAGAACTTCCTTTGCACGAAAGGTTCTTCCTCGGGGGAGCAGAAACCGTCAGGGGATACAAGTTCGCAACGATTTCTCCGAGGGACGAAAAGGGAAACTTCGTCGGAGGAAAAGCATTCGGAATGTTCAGCGTTGAAATCCGCAAAAACGTTACAAAGAGGTTTCAGGTGGCGGGATTTTACGATTCCGGTAGGGTTTTTAAAAATCCTTCCGAGTTTCGCTTCTCAAACTGGTTTGACTCCGTTGGTGCAGGACTAAGATACATAACTCCCGTCGGTGCTTTAAGGTTTGACGTGGGATACAAACTCAAAAAGCAGGCGGGGAGAAGTCCCTTCAGAATACACGTTTCCTTCGGATTTCCGTTTTGAAGGAATGTGATAGAATTTAAATGCATCCATTAGTGCGAGGAAACAGATGAGAATCAAAACCTA
>CAZZKT010000033.1:0-12570 GCA_964654625.1 uncultured bacterium | reverse complement strand
GAGTTCCCTCTTCCCTTGATTTTTCGGATTCTGCTCACTACATCGTAGAGCTTTGGAGCAACCAGTTTTAGGGCGAAAAGCCTTGCCTCTTTTTCTCCGTGGCTGTAGTAAACCTTAGAAATTTTTTCACGCTCTTCCTTCGTAAAAAGGGAAACGTTGAAAACTCCAGGAATATGGAATTCTTCAAAGTTCCTATTTAACGCTTCTTCTACTGTAACCTCTCTTACTTCCATCTCTTTTCTTCACCCCAAAACGGACAATCCCAAATCCTCCTACCGGTAAGTTAAAACCAAGTTTCCTTTCAATTTCTTCGTTCAAGAATCCATCCACACATAAATTAAGAGTCGTATAGAACGCGTCAAAGGTTATAACCTTACCGGTTACTTCTCTCGCAAAGCGTGCAAAGTTCCTTATCTCATCAACGGAGAGAAAATTGGCTTTTTTATAGGTTGTCGTTTTGAACAGAGACTTAAGATAGCGATAGGCAGAAAGGAGTGAATACCTATTGAGAAAACCTACAATAACGGCCTCCCTTGCTACCTTTACAGCTTCAACAAAGGCTTTTCTTGCATCATTGATAAACTCAAGACTCGTCATAAAAAGAACAATATCAACACTATCCCTTGCAAAAGGAAGACAACAGGCATCGCCTTTAATCAGCTTCCTAAGGCCTTTCTTCTTTGCAATTATTAACATATCTAAAGAAACGTCAATCCCTATCGGCTCTTTAAAGCCCTCATTAATGAGGGTCTTCATCCAGATACCAGTTCCACAGCCTACTTCCAGAATTTCTTTGTTCCTCTTACCTTTAAGAATCTTGAGGAGGAGCTCTTTCTCAAGGTTAAAAACCTTTCTTCCAAATTCTGTTTCAAAGAAGCTATCGTACTCTTTGGCTACTCTTCCGCAAAAAGGACTATTCTCCAAGGGACTCTCTCCCGGTTACTCCAATAGTTTGACCCCCTAAAAATTGTACACCTACTCCTGAAACATTAGCCGAACTCTCCCGAGTAACAAACTCCAGATACCTCTCTTTCTCTACATTGATGGGTCTATGCCCAGTTCTCTGCGGGCTTGGGTTACAGAAGTTGAAGCATCTTGTCTAATCTATCCGTTCAGTTGTCCAGTGATTTAGGAGGTCGTGACAAACATTTTTCCAGAATTTTGGAGTATAATAGTTCTTGACCTTGAAAACAGAAATTCAATCAGCGGGGGAATCATGACAAGAAGAGACGCCTTAAAAATCCTTCTTGGAAGCCTTGCAGGTTTTGTGTCCATAGCAGAAGCAAAAAAGGTGCCTTCTGCAGGAAACCACTTTGTTGACCTTTGTAATCTCGCCATCTCTCACGAGTATGGAGCAATAGTTCAATACATCAACCATTCGGGACTCATAAACGACAAAAAGATTACGGAGCAACTGCTTGCCAATATGAGGGATGAAGTTTACCACGCCCGTAGAATAACGGAAATCCTAATAAAAGAAGGAGCGGTTCCCACCATTGCGGTATGGCCTCCTCAAACGGGAAAAACGGTCAAAACTCTTCTTGAAGAAGACATAAGCGGTGAAGAATCCGCAATAAAACTTTATCAGCAGATTCTTGACCTCCAGGAATCAAAGAAATACAGAGACGACTTTGCAAAGTTTCTGAAGAGGGAACAGTTCCACCGTTCCAAACTTGTGGAGCTGTTGAATGCTATCAAAGCTTAATTATGTTTCTGCTAAAGTTTTTCTCTTTTTCGTTGCTGTATCATTTTTCGTTTTTTTGTTTTTGAGAAGTTTCGTTTTAAACGTTTTGAGCGAGCAGTTGAAAAACGAATTCCTATCAAAAATTGAAGCAGAAACAAAGCTATTTTCCGTTGGGGCTCAAATAGCCTTAAAAGAACTTGATTATCTTCACTTTTACAAACTCGTAAGCGAACTGGTTGAGAAGGAAAAAGACTCGGTTTTTGTAAGAATTTACCAATTTTCTCCTGACAATCCGCTAATTTCTATTGGAAATGTTCCCGAAAATCCAAGTGCATGCAGTAAAGACCTCGTCAAAAAAACTTGCGTTTACACTTTGAAAATCAAACTTACTAATGCTCAAACTCCCTTTCCGCTTACTGCAGAAGTTGGTTTCTCAACGGCTTCAATACACAAAAGGTTTGAAAGTTTCAAGAAGAAACTTGCAATTCTTGAACTTCTGCTCCTCCTCCTCCTCCTCCTCGCAGCCTTCCTTAATGCTTTCTTCCTCTCAAGGAGAATTAACTTTGTGGTCAATTCCGTGAAGGAATGGAGAGAAGGAGGCATTCTAAAACTCGTTCAAGACCCTGAAAAAGACGAATTTGAACCTCTTGAAAAGTCAATAGCGGAAATGTATTACGAACTTGAAGAAGAAAGAAAGGTTGACAGAACCTTTGTAAACTTCTCATCCCAAGTTCTTGAAAGTTCCGCAAGGTCAGAAAGTCTTACCGAATTCTTAAGGGATTTAAGCCCGCTGATAGAAAAAGAGTTTAACCTGAAATACGTAAAACTTGAAAAATTCTGGGAAGAGAAGAAAAAGAAGGGGAGGAAGGTAATCAACCTTGCAAAAAATCCGGACATAGCAATTACATACGAAGGAGAAACAACCCTCAGAGAAGACATTCTTAACGCCCTGATTAACATAGTTGACACCGGAATTCTTTCCGTAAGAAGTAAAGTTAAACACGAAAAACTTTTCGTTGAAACGATTTCAGCCCTTGCAAACGCAATAGACGCCATGTCCCCGTGGACGAGAGGACACAGCGAAAGAGTTGCAAGAATTGCCGTTGAAATAGGAGAATCTCTCGGACTTGGAGAACGGGAAATAAGAGACCTGCAAATCGGAAGTCTCCTTCACGACATAGGAAAACTCGGAGTTCCCCAGTCAATTCTGAACAAAGAAGCAACGCTTACCGAGGAAGAGTTTGAGAAGATTAAAAGACATCCACTTATCGGTTATGAAATTCTAAAACCGATAAGAGAGTTGCACGACATACTTCCGATGATTTTGCTTCACCACGAAAGGTGTAACGGAAGCGGTTATCCTTTCGGGAAAAAGTGCGACGAAATACCTTTGAGTGCGAAGATTGTTGCGGTTGCGGACGTTCTTGAAGCAATGACCACAGAAAGGCCTTACAAAAGAGCAGTGCCTTTTGAATTAGCGATAAAATACTTGCAAGAAAACGCCGGAAAAGATAAACTCTTTGACCCAGAAGTTGTGGACGGAGTCTTAAAAGCGCTCAGGAACATAAGAGACATAATTAAAGAGGAGCGATGGAACTTGAGGAGTTAAGGAAGAAGATAGACGAAATAGACAAAAAAATTTTAAAACTCCTTTCAGAGCGAGCGGAGATTGCAGTTAAGATAGGTAAGTTGAAAAAGGACAAGGGAATTCCTTTTTACGTGCCGTCCCGAGAAGCGATTATTCTCTCAAAGTTAGAAGAACTAAACCGCGGACCTCTTCCCCCTGAAAGCGTAAGGGCGATATTCAGAGAAATAATCTCTGCCTGCCGTTCCCTTGAAGAACCCACAAAAGTTGCGTTCCTTGGTCCTCCGGCAACGTTCACTCACCTTGCAGCAATAAAGCACTTCGGCACTTCCGCTCAACTGATACCGATGGTTTCAATAGAAGAAGTTTTTGAAGAGGTTGAAAAGGGAAGGGCGGACTTTGGAGTGGTTCCGATAGAGAATTCAATGGAGGGAATCGTCAGCCACACGATTGACATGTTTGTTGACACCGAATTGAAAATCAGCGGGGAAGTTTACGTTTCCGTCAACCTTCACCTCATGAGCAGGGAACACGACCTTAAAGCCATAAAAAAGGTTTACTCCCACAGGCATGCTCTTGCACAAGCAAGGAAGTGGCTCTCCGAAAACCTTGAATGGGCTGAGGTTGAAGAAGTTTCAAGCACCGCAAAGGCTGCAGAACTTGCAAGTAAAACTCCTCAAACCGGAGCGGTGGCAAGCGAGTCCGCAGCGTTGATGTATGACCTAAACATTCTTGCAAGAAACATCCAAAAACACTCCCAAAACTTCACGAGGTTTTTGATTCTCGGTAAGGAGGATTCGGAAACTCCCACAGGAAAAGACAAAACTTCCATTTGCTTCAGCACCAAGCACGTTGCCGGAGCATTGTTCAAGGCTCTTCAACCTTTTGCAGTTTACGACGTTAACCTGTGCAAGATAGAGTCCCGCCCGACAAAAAGGAAACCTTGGGAATACATATTCTTCGTTGACATTGAGGGACACAGAAAGGAAAAGAGGGTTTCAAAAGCACTTGAGGAGTTAAAAGAACACTGCACGTATCTCAAGATACTCGGTTCTTATCCCGCAGGCTTCAAGGAGTAGGAGGAAGTTATGCCGAAAAGAACGGACATCAAAAAAATCCTCGTGATAGGCTCCGGACCGATAGTAATCGGGCAGGCTGCAGAGTTTGACTATTCCGGAACGCAAGCATGCAAGGCTTTGAAAGAAGAAGGCTACAAAGTAATACTCGTTAACTCAAACCCCGCAACTATCATGACGGACCCGGGAATTGCGGACACAACTTACATAGAACCGCTCACCGTTGAAGTTCTTGAGAAAATCATTGAAAAAGAAAAGCCGGATGCCCTCTTACCCACCGTCGGAGGGCAGACCGCCCTAAACCTTGCTGTAGAACTTTACGAAACCGGAATTCTTGAAAAACACGGTGTAGAACTGATAGGAGCAAACGTTAATGCCATAAAGAAAGCAGAAGACAGAGAACTTTTTAAGTCCGCAATGCTTGAAATCGGCCTTGAAGTTCCCAAAAGCGGACTTGCCCGTTCAATGGAAGAAGCGATGGAAGTTATTGAAGAGGTTGGCTTGCCCGCAATAATAAGACCCGCCTTTACTTTGGGAGGAGAAGGGGGAGGAGTTGCTTACAACATTGAAGAGTTCAAAGAAATAGCAAGGAGAGGGTTGAGCATCAGTCCAATCGGAGAAATTCTGATAGAAGAAAGCGTGATAGGATGGAAAGAGTTTGAACTGGAAGTTATGAGAGACTTGAACGACAACGTTGTAATCATCTGTTCCATAGAAAACTTTGACCCTATGGGCATCCACACCGGAGATTCAATAACCGTTGCTCCAGCCCAGACCCTTACGGACAAGGAATATCAAGTTTTAAGGGACTACGCCATAAAAATCATCAGAAAGGTCGGTGTTGAAACGGGAGGTTCAAACATACAGTTTGCGGTAAATCCGGAAAACGGAAAAGTTCTCGTTATAGAAATGAATCCGAGGGTTTCAAGGTCTTCCGCTCTTGCATCAAAAGCAACGGGATTCCCCATAGCGAAGATTGCAGCAAAACTTGCGGTCGGATACACCCTTGACGAACTTCCAAACGACATTACCAAAAAAACTCCCGCTTCTTTTGAACCGGCGATTGACTACTGCGTTGTCAAGTTTCCGAGGTGGGCTTTTGAAAAGTTTCCGGAAGCAAATCCTACCCTGACGAGCAGGATGAAGTCGGTCGGAGAAGTTATGGCAATCGGCAGAAACTTTAAAGAAGCACTCCTTAAAGCAATCCGTTCGCTGGAAATTGGAAGATACGGACTTTTGCTTGAGTCCGTTAAACAACTTTCTGACGAAGAACTTGAAAACAAAATTGCGGTTCCGACGCCCGAAAGAGTATGGCACATAGCGGAAGCGTTCAGAAGAAATTGGAGCGTGGAAAAAATTTACGAACTTTCCAAAATAGACCCTTGGTTTCTCAACAACATAAGGGAAATCGTGGAACTTGAAAAGGAAATTTCAAAATATTCCTTTGAAAACTTACCGGAAAACCTGCTTAAACTTGCCAAAAAGTGGGGATTTTCCGACAACTACATAGCACAGTTAACGAAAACTTCGGAAAAAGAAGTGAGAGAAAAAAGGAAAAAGTGTGTAAACGTGGTTTACAAAACCGTAGATACGTGCGCCGGAGAATTCCCCGCCTACACACCTTACTACTATTCAACCTACGACGGAAGAGAATGTGAAGCGAACCCTTCAAACAGGAAAAAGGTGGTGGTTTTCGGTTCCGGTCCAAACAGAATAGGTCAGGGTATTGAATTTGACTACTGTTGCGTTCACGCGGTATGGGCTATAAAAGAACTGGGTTATGAAGCAATTATGGTGAACTGTAATCCGGAAACCGTTTCAACGGACTACGACACGTCAGACAAACTGTTTTTTGAACCCTTAACCCTTGAAGATGCTCTCAACATTGTGAACAGAGAAAAACCGGAAGGTGTGGTCGTTCAGTTCGGAGGACAGACTCCTTTAAAACTTTCGGTTCCCCTTGAAAGCGAAGGAGTGAAAATAATAGGAACTCCGTCCGACAGCATAGACATTGCGGAAGACAGAGAAAGATTCAGGCTCTTACTTGAAAAACTCGGCGTCAAGCAACCTCCTTCCGGAACTGCCCGCTCCACCGACGAGGCTTTGAAAATCGCAAAAAGGCTCGGTTTTCCGGTTCTCGTCAGACCTTCTTACGTTCTCGGCGGAAGGGCAATGAGAATCGTTTACAGTGAGGACGAACTCGTTGAATACATGAAAGAAGCGGTATTCGTGTCAGAACAAAGACCCGTTCTCGTTGACAAGTTTCTTGAAGACGCAATAGAACTTGACGTTGATGCGGTTTGCGACGGAAGAGAAGTTCTAATCGGCGGAATTATGGAACACATAGAAGAAGCGGGAGTTCACTCCGGAGATAGTGCATGCGTTTTGCCGACTTTTTCCGTTCCCGGGGAAGTGGTTGAAAGGATAAAGGACATAACGAGAAAAATAGCCCTTGAGTTGAAAGTCAAGGGACTCATAAACATTCAGTTTGCGGTCAAGGACGGAGAAATTTACGTTCTTGAGGTAAACCCGAGGGCTTCAAGAACCGTTCCGTTCGTAAGCAAAGCGACGGGAATAGAACTCGCAAAGGTGGCAATGAAAGTGGCTCTTGGAAAAACGCTGAAAGAACTGGGAGTGAAAGAGGTTGAACCGGACTACTATTCCGTTAAAGAGGCTGTCTTTCCCTTCAACCGTTTTCCGGAAGTTGACCCGATTCTCTCTCCGGAAATGAAGTCAACCGGCGAAGTAATGGGCATTGACAAAGACCTCGGAGTTGCTTTTTACAAGGCTCAACTTGCTTGCGGTTCAAGACTGCCGATTGACCCTTCAAAAGGCAAAGTGTTCGTTAGCGTTAAAGATAGAGACAAGCCGAAGGTCTTCGGAATCGTTGAAAAACTTGTAAAGTTGGGCTTTTCAATCGTTTCAACCGAAGGAACTTTCAAGTTTTTAAAGAGCAAAGGAATCAACGCACAAATCGTTCACAAAATCCAATCCGGCAGAAGACCAAACGTTGAGGACCTCATAAAGAACGGGGACATTTCCCTGATAATAAACACTCCTACGGGAAGCAAGTCAAAGAAGGATGCGGTAAGTATAAGAAGGCTTGCTGTAAACTACGGCATCCCGTATTACACAACAATAAGAGGCGCTCAAGCAGCCGTCATGGCCATAGAGTCAATGAGAAGAAAGCGCTTGAGCGTCAAATCTCTTCAGGAATATCACAAGAAAGTTTCTTGCAGTAGTTGAACCGTTCCTTGATTCTTTCGGGACTTTCGCTCAAACTCGGGTCTCTGAGGGGAGGAACTTTAGACCTTTCAAGTTTTTCCAAAAGACTCTTTGAAGTTGAAAATTTCAAAGAAGCAACGGTGGAAGCGGTTTTCCTTCCGAGGGCAACTCCTTCAGCAACTCCGAATCCTGCCCTAATCAAGGCTTTTCTGACGGAACTTGAGGAAGAATAGGTTGCAAGACATCCCTTTTCTTTCATCATTTTCTTCAAGACTTTAAAAAATTCAACGGTCCAAAGTTCCGGATTGACCTTGGGCGAAAATGGGTCGTGAAAAACAAAGTCCGCAAAGTTTTCATAAAATTTTAGAATTCTTTTAAAAACTCTCCTTGCTTCTCCCACAAAAACCTTGATTTCCATATTCTTGCAGGTAAAAACAAAAGCGGGCAAACCGTGAACAAAAATCCTTCTTTTCAGGAGTTCTCTCAAGATGAACTTCCACCTTCCGAATTCTCCCCAGTCAAGGGAAAGGCTTTTTTCAATTACTCTCGGGTCTTTCTCAACACCGACGACGGAAATCCGCAGTCTCGGATTTACGGAAATTGCGGTTTGGACAAAAGCAACGGTGTTGTAGCCCAAACCGAAACACACATCAAGAAGGTTTAAACTCTTTGAACTTCTTGCAACCTCTTCAACCTTACAAGGTTTGCAAAACTTCTCAATCGCTTCGGTAAAGGCTCCTGCGGTGATTGAGTGGAAAGGTTCTCCGTAAAGGTCAGAAATTAAAGTTTCTGTCCCATCCGAGGTTCGTTCCCGTTGCATATTCAAGTTCCGCAAGGGCAATTATGTAGTCAGCCACAGCAGAATAGTAAAGGCTTTTTGCTTTTTCAAGGTAAGCAACCGCAGAAACAACATCGGTTGACGTTCCGACTCTTTCTTTATACCTTTCCCTTGAAGTTCTCAAGAGTTCTTTTGCACTTTCAACAAACTTTTTAGCCCAAAAGACGCGCTTTTTGGCACTTTCTAACTTTCTAAAAGACTTTATTACTTCAAGTTTTACCTTATTTTTTTCTTCCTCAAGTTTCTTTTCAACCTCCACAGTCTTCAGTTTTGCCTTTTCCACTTCAAAAAATCTCCTTCCTCCTTCAAAAACCGAGAAAGAAACGGAAAGACTAACGAAGTTGTTCGTAAAACTGTCAGAATACTTGTCGGTAATTTCCCTTCCGGCACTCAAAACAACCCGAGGTAAAAACTTTGAAACCGCAACTTTTTCTTGCATTTTCAAACCTTTCAAAAGATACTTCAGGGCTTTAAGGCTGTTTCTGTTTTCAAGGGCTAACTTTACGAGTTCCTCAACGCTTTGAATCGGAACTTCTTTGAATTCCAAAGCGGAGGGAAACGAAACGTTCAAGTCTTTGAAGTTTATGTCTTTTTTCAAGGTTTCAAGACTAACCGTAAAATAGTATTTCGCCTCTTCAAGTTCGCTTTCCGCTTTTTCAACTCCGACCTCCGCTTCAAGAAGTTCTCTCTTTGTAGCAATTCCTTGCTCGTAAAACGCTTTAACATCCTCGTAGTGTCTTTTTGCTTCCTCTAAAACCTTTTCGTAAGCATCAACAAGATACTTTGCTTTTAAAGCCTGAAGATAATGAACCCTGACCTGAAACTTTAAAGCGGATTTTAGTTCTTCAAGGGCATACTTTTGGGACAAGAACATAAATTCTCTTGAACTTTTATTGAAGAATCTTGCGGTTCCGGAGAATATTACTTGATTTATTTTCAAACTGACCGTTGAAAAATTCCTTTCAAATATTGAAAAACTCCCGAAAGGAGAAACAGAATACTCCGGAGCATCGGAAAGGTGCGTTCTTACATAAGAAACTTCAATCCGAGGGAAAAACATACTGATTGCTATGTTCTTTTCCTGTTTTGCAGAAAGGAGTTTTGCTTTTTCTTCAAGAATTGCAGGATTGTTCTTCAGGGCAAGTTTTACGAGTTCTTCAAGTTCTGAGGGCAAAGCGCTTAAAAGCAAAACCGCAAACAAAATGTTAAGCACCTTCTTCCTCCACAAACATTGCAGTTAAAAACGTTGCAACCCCGCAAATGCAAGCAAAGAAGAAAGCATTTGAAAATGCCTGCCAGAAAGCGTGATGGTTGAAAAGCATTCCGAGAACAAACTTTGCCTTTTCTTCTCCAAACTTTAATGCAAGTTCTCCCAGATGCACTTTGCTAATGGTGGAAAGTTCTTGAAGTCTTACAAAGTGAAGGTCCCTTGAAGAGAGAAGAATGTGAGTGGAAATGGCAGTTCCTACGCTTCCGCCGACGAGCCTCAACAGGTTTTGAAGGGAAGATGCATGTCTTAAAGCCTCATCTTTCAAACTTCCCAAGGAGATTTGAGATAAAACGGGAAAGAAGAATCCCATTCCGACTCCCCAAGGAACCAAAATCCCAATGATTTGGAGTTTTGACATATAAAGGTCAAGCCCCGTTTGAAGGTATGTTCCCACGGTAAAGATGGCCGTTCCCAAAAGGATGGCTTGTTTTTTTGAAATGAAGTTTTTGTCAACAAGATATCCCGCAATTACGCTTACGATTCCCGTGGTCATTGCGGGGAAAAATAAAATTTCCCCGGAAGTAAGCGTTGGAAAGTTCCTCAGTTTTTCAAGGTATATCGGAAGAAGAAAGTAAGAAGCGTAAACTCCCATACCAAAAAGTGTCAAAGTAGCAACAGAAACAGAATAAAACCGTTTTTTAAGAAGACTCAAATCCACAACTGGATTTTCAATCCCCGTTTCTCTCCACAGAAAAACTATCAAACTGACCGCAGACAGGTAAAAGAGAATTACCGTCTTTTCGTCCTTCCATCCCCAATCGTTTCCTTTTGAAAGAGCCGTTATTAAAGAAGATAAAGTCACGGAGAGCAATAAAAGTCCGAAGAAATCAAACTTTCCGACCTTTTCCGTTTTGTTTTCAAGCAAAAGCGTAAGAAAGTATAAAACGAGAATTCCCGGAAGAATGTTTACGAAGAATACCCATCTCCACGAAAGGTATTGGGCAAGATAACCTCCGAGCGTTGGTCCTATGGAGGGACCAAAGGTTGCTCCGAGGGCAAACAAACCCATTGCAGTTCCCCTCTTTTCGGGAGGATAAAGTTCAAAAAGAAGTGCCATACTCATAGGAACTGCAAGTCCTTCTCCTATTCCTTGTAAGGTTCTTCCGAGTATCATGGTTTCAAGGTTGGGAGCAAAACCGCAAACCACGCTCATTATCGTGAAGAGAAAAATTCCGAGAAGGTATGTGTTCCTGTGTCCCAATTTTCCTCCCAGCCATCCGACAACGGGCATTGCAATTGCGGATGCTATCATGTAAGAAATGACAACCCATTGAATATCGTCCGGCTCCGCCCTAAAAGCACTCATCATGTGGGGCAGGACTATGTCCACGATAGTGGTGTCAAGGAGGGTCATAAACATTCCGGCAACTATGAAAACGGAAATCGCTACTTGCCTTATGTTCATTTTCTTTCTATCCAGACAACCGCGTTAGTTCCGACCTTTAAACACTCTTTCGGAACGGAAGAGACAAACCCGACCTTTACCGGAATTCTTTGAACAACTTTGGTGTATTCTCCTTGAGAGGTGTCCCTCGGAATGATGGAAAAGACAGAACCGGCTGAAGACCCTATCTGAAAAACTCTTCCCTCAACGGTCATACTGCAGGTTTCCAACTTTATGCGAGCCTTGGCACCTTCCGAAAGGTCTGCAACATCATCTTCGTCAATCCACGCAAGAACGTAAACATCGTTCTGGTCGTAAATGCTGAAAACGGGAGAACCGGGAGAAACAAAGTCTCCCACTTCTTTCCACTTTTTTGCAACAACGCCGTCTATCGGAGACTTAACGCAAGTGTGAGCCAGCAAAACTTTTGCGGTTTCAAGTTGTTTTTTTACCGACTCTTCCCTTGCTTCAAGTTCCTTTATGGCAAGAACCGTTTGTTGTATCCTCTTTTTCTCTGCTTCCAAAGACCTTAATTTTTTCTTCAAACTCTCAAGTTCTTTTTGAGCCTGCCTTAAAGAAATTTCAAGTGCTTTGACATCTTTTTCCTTTTCAAGTGCAATTTTCAAGTTTTCTTTTGCCGAACTCAACCTTAAAAGTGCTTCGGAAAATCCGGCTTTTGCACTTTTAAACCGATTTTCAATTTCTTCCAACTGTTCTTTTGAAATTACCCTTCTATTGTAAAGATTCTTATATCTTTGCAGTCTTTTCTTCCAAAACTTAAAGTTTTCCCTTGCAGAAGCAAGAAAATCTTTTGCGGATTGGACTTTTTCTTTGGCTATTTTAACTCCGGACTCATAATTGGTTCTCAAAAGAGAAAGTTTAAGTTTTAACTTTTCAACTTCAAGGGAAGTTTCCTCTATTTTCTTTTTAAGAGCGGATATTTCGCTCGGAACGACAACTTTTAGCCTTTCAAGTTCTTTTTTAAGTTGGAGTTTTTTGTTAATCACAGACTTTAAAATGGCTTTAAGTTCGTCCACCTTAATCTTTTCGGTTGTATTGTCTATGCAAAACAGAACCTGACCTTTTTTAACTCTGTCAAACTCGTCAACATAAGTGCTGACTATCTTTCCGGAAACATCTTCGGTTGAAACGTTAACAATGTCAGCCATTTGAAATGCGTTGTCCGTGACTATGTAGTGAAAGCGCTGGTAGAAGTAAAAAACAAACCATGCGGTTATGGAGAGAAAAACGACGGAAAGAAATAAAAGAAAAAGTTTCCTGCTCAAGTCTTGAACCTCTTGAGAAAGTTAGAAGCCGGAGCCTTACCGCACCCGCTCCTCGGGCTTACCGTTGCTCCCTTCCGGGCCTGGCGGGGTTCACCCTCGGAGCGTTGCGGAGACCCCGGCTGGTTATAAATCTTATAACTTCAAACCAAGGTTGTAAAGGGGACGAAGAAGCCGTTGAATAAAGTTTTCCTAAACCCTAATCGTTTTGTTTCCCTGCACTCG
>CAZZKT010000032.1:0-12822 GCA_964654625.1 uncultured bacterium | reverse complement strand
AAGAGTTTGGTTAATGTTTCCGGGTAGGTGAGCAATTTAGGAATCAAGCCATGTCTTTACCTATCGGTAAGTTTGTAAACTATCAAAACTTTCGTTGAAAAAGTGTCGTTTTCGTAGTCTTCGGGTAGAGGAGGGAAAGGGCAGTTTTCTGCAAGTTTTAAGGCGGAATTGTCAAGGATTTTGCTTCCGCTTGTTCTTAACACGCTCGCACTTTTTAACTTACCGCTCTTGTAGATTTCAATTTTTAAAAGAACTTCTCCTTCAATGCCAAGTCTTCTTGCAGAAGGGGGATACTTTTTGCACTTTTCAAGGGCGGAAATTATGAGAGACTTTAGAAAATCCACATCAACGGTTTTTGAAGGAGTTTTTTCTTTAGTGACTTTTGAAGGAAAAGTTTTTGAGGAAACCACTTTTGACTTTTCTTGGCGGTCTTTTAAAGCGAAAGAATGTTCTGCTTTGGTTTTATTTTCCGAATCGGAAAGTTTTCGTGCGGGTGTTTTCTCGTTTTTAGATTTTTTGACAACGCTTGTTTTCTTGAAGGCAGAAGCAGAGCGAAGTGAACGTTTTTTGTTCATAGTTGATTTTTGCTTTTTGCTTTGCTTTTTGGGAACACTTTTTGAGTGTTTTAAAGAATTAAGTGTCTTTTTTGCGGTCTTTTTTCCTCTTTTAACGGAAATTGCTTCAAACTTTGCCAGGCTTATTTCAACCTCTTGAGGATGCTCTTCCTTTTCAATAATTCCGAGTTCAATGTTTAAAACCAAAAAGTGAAAAAAAGCGGAAAGAAGCAAAAAACAAAATTTTCTCATCGGAAAGATTTTACCACAATCTCTTTGGTTTTTCCGGTTCAGGAATGATAAAATTACGAAGTCAAAAATGAACGGCAAATTTAAAGGTGATGAAGGAATCCGTTAAAAAGAACTTTTCAAAAGGGGTAAAAAAATACCGGCAGTTTGCCCTGATTCAACAAGAAGTGAGCGAAAATTTGAAAAGGCTTTTTGAAAAGGCTAAGCCAGAACTTCCAGTCCTTGATGTTGGAAGTGGTTTGAAAAGTGCCCTAACAGAATTTCCTCAAGTAGTTACTTTAGACATTGCCATCGGAATGTGCTTGGAAGCAAAGAAATACTTTGCGCAAGTCGTAAACGGAGACGGAGAAAACTTGCCGTTTAAGGACGAGTCTTTCGGTTCTTTGTTTTGTTCGTTTTCCCTTCACTGGATGGACCTTGAAAAGGCTTTGAAAGAGTTTTCCAGAGTTTTGAAACCAAACGGCTGGATTTTTCTGGCAGTTCCGGTTTATGGAAGCCTCAAAAGACTTTATACCGCTTGGAATACCGCTTACGAGGAGTTTTACGGAGAAAAAGACCGGTTGTTTTCTTTTCCGGAAATGAAGGAAATAGCAAAAATCTTCGTTTTCTTGTTTGAACCCGTTTTGATTTTCGTTCAAGACTTTGTAAGGTATTTTAAGTCTCCCAAGGAAGCGGTAAATCACATAAACAAAACGGGAGCGAAAAATCCTTTCAGAAATCCGAGATACTTTCCCAAGCAATTGGTAAAGCGTTTTTTTCAGTTATACAAAGATGAAAAAGGTTATCCCGTAGAATTTAAAGTTCTCTTTGCAGTTGGTAAAAGGAGGTAGAAGGTGGGATTCAGCTGTGGAATAGTGGGTCTTCCAAACGTGGGTAAATCCACTCTGTTTAACGCTTTAATTGGTTCTGCAAAAGCCCAAATGGCAAACTATCCTTTCTGCACCATAGAACCAAACGTGGGAGTAGTTCCCGTTCCGGACGAAAGACTTCATATGATTTCGGAAGTTGTCAAGCCTCAAAGAATCGTTCCTACCACGATTGAATTCGTTGACATTGCCGGACTCGTAAAGGGAGCAAGTAAAGGTGAAGGACTCGGCAACCAGTTTTTGTCTCATGTGAGAACCGTAGATGCAATCGTTCACGTGGTCAGGTGCTTTGAAGAAGAAAACGTTGCACATGTTGAAGGTAAGGTTGACCCCGTAAGGGACATAACCACCATAAATCTTGAACTAATCCTAAAAGACCTTGAAACCGTAGAAAAAAGACTTTCAAAAGTTTCAAAAGTTGCAAAGGCAGGAGACAAAAAAGCAAAGGAAGAAGAAAGAGGACTTTTAGAGTTAAAGGAAATTCTTGAAAGAGAAAGAAGAATTTACTCTGAAAAGATATCAGAATCCGCAAAACTTCTGGCAAAAAACCTCGGACTTTTAACCGCCAAACCCATGCTTTACGTTTTAAACGTTGATGAAACTTCCTTGACAAAATCAAATGAACTTGTGGAAAGGGCAACTGAGTTCATAAAAAAGGAAAACTCTCCTTTTGTAAAAATCTGCGCAAAACTTGAGGCAGAACTAATCGGATTTTCCGAAGAGGAAAAGAGGGAATTACTGAAAGAACTGGGAATTAAAGAGCCGGGATTAAACGCTCTCGTTAGAGAAGGATACAGGATTTTGGACCTGATTACGTTTTTCACCGCCGGAGAAAAGGAAGTAAAGGCTTGGACCGTTAAAAGGGGAACAAAAGCCCCGCAAGCAGGCGGGAAAATACACTCTGACATGGAAAGGGGATTCATAAGGGTTGAAGTTTTAAGACCGGAAGACCTTATAAGGGAGGGGTCAATTCAAAGGTGCAAGGAAAAGGGACTCGTAAGGATTGAAGGAAAAGACTATGAAGTTCAAGACGGAGATATCCTCTACTTCAGATTTAACGTCTGAAAAAATCTTAAAAACCAAAGATAAATGCATCGTTCTTCACGCCAAAAGGTTTGAAGGAAAATTAAGAAGATTATCGGTCTTTACGAAAAAACACGGCAAGTTGAATGTAATTGTAAGTCTTGTGGACTGTAAGTTTCCCGTTTTGTTTGAACCTTTTTCGGTTATAGACGCAGAAATTGTTCAGATTGAAGAAAAATTTGAACTAAAAAAAGCCAAACTTTTGGAGATTAACTTTCCGGAAAACCTTAAAACCTTCAAGTATTTAAACAAGTTGGCTTTCTTAGTTCACAACTACACTCTTCCCCCGAACCAAAAACTGTTTGAAATGCTGAGAAAATATCTAAAAGTTAGAGAGAACTTTAATCTTGCTTACACTTCTTTTCTCGTAAAGTTTTGCTTTTTTGAAGGTATTTTTCCGGACGTTGAAAGGTGTAAACTTTGCGGTTCAAAAAGAATCTCGCTGTTTTCCGTTGAAAAGGGAGGAACTTTTTGTAGGAACTGCTTGAAGTCAGGATTTAAGTGGAGTCTCAAACACACGGAAGTTGTAAGGGTGCTTCTTAAAAAGAAACTTGAGGAAGTTCAAAGTTTCAGTATTGCAAATAGTCTGATATCGGATATAATGAAAACTCTTGAAAGGCACGTTGAAAGACACCTTTCGTAGAAAGGAAAAATCCAAAGAATCCCAGGAATAGATGCGCCATAAATTCGTTTTTGAAACCGTAAGAGTTGAGGAAAATACTGTTCCCTTTGTTGCCCTTCATTACTTGAGATTTTTAAGAGGGGTTAAGGTTTATGGTTTTGAATGGAACAAAACCCTTTCCGAATTTAAGAAACTCGTTTTAGCGCATACCAAAGGAAATTCTGCTCTTTTACGAGTGGTGTTTGACGGTAAAACGCTAAATTTTGAACAAAGGAAGCTACAAAAAAGACCTTTTGTGAAACTTTGTGTCTTGGAGAACTTTAAAAGAGAGAGAAAATTTTGGAGCTTTAAAAACGAAATGACTTTTGAAGAAAGCAAAAAAATCATTGAACTTGCTCAAAGTTCTGGATACGATGACGGAATAGTCCTTGATGAAAAAGGCTTCATCAGCGAAACGGGAACTGCAAACATCTTTTTCGTAAAAGATGACGTGCTTTTTACACCTCATTTAGAAACGAAGTGTCTTTGGGGAACGAGAAGATTTGTGGTCATGAAAGTTGCAAAACTTTTTGGAATGCAGGTTAAAGAAGTCTTCGTGAAACCCGAGGATATCAAAAATTTTGACGAAGTTTTCATAACAAACGCACGAGACGACATCGTTCCCGTCAGCGAAATTGAAGGGATAAAGTTTTCTCAAAAAGTAGAAGTTCCTTGGTGGTTGAGGTTTAAGAAATCGCTAACTACATTAGCGCTTCTCCTAAGTTGAAAATCGGAAGATAAACTGCTACCACTATTATTCCTATGAAGAGTCCTATAAAAATTATGGCTACGGGCTGAACGATTTTTAGTATGCTGTTTAAATACTTTTCAAGATTTTCCGCAAGAAATTCTCCAGACTTTTCAAACATTTCTCCGAGGTTTCCGGTATTTTCCCCAACTTCTACAAAAGGCACTATTTCTTTAAAAACCTCTTCTCTTGACCTCATTGCTTTTGATAATGAAGCTCCACTTCTTACCAAACTTTCAAGTCCTGCTATCTCCCTTTCAAGTTTCTTATTTCCAGAAGTTTTGGCAGAAGTCTCAAGTGAATGCATTACATCCGCCCCACTTTTCAAGAGAATCCCCATTGACCAAGCAAATAAAGAAAGACTTTGAAACTTTAAGGGAGGAATTTTCATTAAAAACCCATCTACGATTTCAAATTTTCCTTTAAGGTGGCCAATTACAACCATTAAAACTACAGAAAATATTAGCAAAAGAGCAAGAATTACACTTATTCTTTCAGCAGAATTAAAAACGATTTGACTAAAGAAAGGAATTGAAACTCCCGCATTTAAATAAAAATCCTCAAATTGTGGAATTACTACTTTTGAAACGAAAAGCATTACAAGAATGCTTACCACTAACAATATAGTTGGGTAAAACAGTGTTTCTTGTAACTTTTCTTTAAACCTTTCTTTTCTTTCAAGAAAGTTCTTCAAAACACTGAGACTTTCCTTAAGTTCGCCAGACTCCTCTCCCGCTTTTACAAGTTCTGCGTAAATTTTTCCAAAACACCGCTCGTATTTTAAAACCGCAGAACTCAAATCGTGTCCCTGTTTTATTAATTCTGCAATGTCTTCTGCAATTCCTTTCATCTTTTCACACTGAAACTTACAATTCTCAATGGCTGATAGGACCGAAAAACCTGCTTCAAGGAGTTTAGCAAGACATTCGGTAAATAGAATGAGAGAACGAGGAGAACAGGAAGTAAGAGTTCCGAGTTCGGTAAGTTCGTATATTCCTTTTGACTTGAGAATACTTTCTGCAGACTTTTTATTAGAAGCCTTAAGTTTCCCTTTTACTTCTTTTCCAAAGATGTCGTAGCCTTTGTAAAAGTAAACGGGCATTTTCCAAAATGTTTTTTATTTTTTCTCTTCCTTTCCCTCCTTTCCCGGTTCTTTTACAATTATCTTGACTTCCTTGCGTGCTGCTTCGGCTTTTGGCAGTCTGATTTCAAGGATTCCCCTGTCGTAAATTGCTTCAATGCCTTCTTCTTTAACCTCTACGGGCAAAGGAATTACCCTTTGGAACTCTCCATAGAAACTTTCACTGAAGAATACGTTTTCCCTTTCGTCCTTCTTCTCTTCTTTCTTGGTTCCTCTGATTACAAGATGATTTCCTCTCACTCTGATGTCTATGCTGTCCTTGTCAAGTCCTGGCATCTCCGCTCTTACCACTACTTCGGTCGGCGTTTCATACATTTCTACTCTTGGTTCAAGCGTCGTTTCAAATCCTAACCCTCCAAAACTTCTCATCATTTCGGAAAACATTCTTTCCATGTCTTGGAATTGTCTCATGATTTCTTCAAACGGGTCATAACCCCTTCTTCTTCCAAAGAATCCTCCAAACATGGCCCACCTCCTTAAAAGGTTTTTTTAGAAATCCTAAATCCAATTTTTAATTTATGCAAAAAACTACGGAAGGCAAGAGTTCACTGTGTGGTAAACACCTTAAAAATCTTCTTTCTCTAAACACACTCTCTACACAAATTTGGACAACAGTTTTGAAAAATTTCTCTCCTTTCACTGTCAATGCTTTTTATTAGCGGTTGACCGAACCAGATTCTGGACGAAAGGGAAAGGTCTTTTAGGACTTTTTCTGCCAGTTTCCTTCCGGTAGTGACTGCGTGGGGAACAGTTGAAAGTTCTTTTTGGGAATTCGCCCTGTAAACCGGAACATTACTTTTTTCAAAAAGGAGAGGAGTTTCAAACTCAAAGCCGATTGCAGATACTAACAAATCAAGGTCAAACTTTTCCGAAATCTCTTTTCCCGAAGTAAAGCCCGACACGACTTTTACTTTTTTCTTTAAAGCCTTTTCTACAAGAAACGGCTTTGCTTTAATCTCCTTCGGGAAGATAAAAACTTCTTTTGCAACCTCGCTTGCGTAAATCCCGCACTCAAATGCAGAATCTCCACTTCCGACGATTCCGACTTTCTTATTCCTGTATTTTCCGAGTTGTTTCAAAAATGAAACAACATCAACGACCGGAAGTTTGGTTCCCCGAACGAGTTTGGGTTTGCCAAGCCCTGTGGCAATCACAATTGCGTCATAGTCTTTCAGGACTTTTAGAGAACTTACATCGGAGTTCAAAAACACTTTCAGCGTTTTAAAAGCGGTTGCATAAGCGATTTCTTTTTGAAAAACTTTTTTGTTAACCTTCGGAAGGAGTTTTACGATTCCTCCAAGACTCTCTTCTTTTTCGTAAACGTGCGTTTTAACACCGCAAGAAGACAAGAAAAATCCGCAGGTCAAACCGCAAACTCCCCCTCCCACTATTGCCACCTTGTAGTTAACTTCCGGAAAAAGTGGGGGTCTTTTCTCAAACTTGGCACTTTCTAACACTTCCAATGCACAAATTTTGTGAACTTCCGAAATGTTAATAAAATATTCAGGACAATTTTTCTTGCAAAACTGATAACAAACTGCTCCGAGAGTGTAAACAAAAGGAGAAAATGTAGCAAAATTTGCCCAAGTAGTTTCTACCAACCCTTCAGAAGCACTTTTGAGAACAACAGGAACGGGAATTCCGGCAGGGCATTCTTTTGAACATTGAGTTTCCGGGAACTTGTTGAATCTTTTAATGTCAACAATTTGAAGAATGTAAAAGCCGAAAAAAGCAAAAACGGCCGTTAAACTTCCGTAGTTTAAAGAATTTGAAATGAGGAAGAAATAGTAAGCGAAAAACAATGTTAGAAACAAAAAGGCAATTCCTGCAATAACGTTTCCGAGAATAAGTTGTCCGATACCCGGAAGGAAAAACGATGCAACAAAAGCCTTTTTTTGTTTCTCTCTTTCTTTCAGAACCAAACGGAAAAACTTTTCGTCGGGAAAACTATTACCAAAGCATTTCAAGGGTTGCACCTTCATAGTGGGAATTGTGGTCTCCCAAGAAAAACTCTGCGGTAATTTTGGCTTTGTCCCAGATAAAATACGATACAGTTATTCCTCCTTCTTCTCCTATGTAGTTTCCGTTCCTGTGAGAAAACCTTCTGTAAGTTGCTTTGCAGTCAATTCCGAAAAGGTTTTTACCAAGAGAGACGGAAAAGACGTTAAGGTCTTTTTCGGAAGGCTTATAAATGTTTCCAAGGTCTCTGAAGAATTCCTTTAGTTTGAAGGTGGAAAAATCCTTTCCGAAACTTGCAAACAGAAGGTTTGTTTTCAATCCGAGAAAGTTATAGAAAACCTGAACGTATCCTCCTTTTCTACCGGATTCTTCCAAAGTAATTCCGGCCGTGAGAAACTTTCCTTCGTAGTTGAGAATCCCGGCGTTATCGGAAGCATCCCTTTTCTTTAAGAACCAAAACGCTTTCAGTTTTCCGTATTTTGCTCCGGCGGTCAGATACCTCTCCGCTTTCCTTCCAAAAGCACCTAAAAGGAAGTTTTTGTCTTCGTATCCCAGCCCGACCAAGTTTTGGTTTACAAATCCGGGTATTTTCACTTCTTGAAGTCCGAGTTTAAAGTGGTTTTTATTCCAAAAAGCCTTTTCAAAGTGCCAGAGTTTTTCCCTGTCTTTCTGACAATCACACTCAAGGTCGTTTCCCCACACAACAAAATCCTTCCTTGAGTCGGGACCCGTGGAAACTTCTACCGTAAAGTTGTTAACCTTGAAAGTTTGGGAAAAGAAAGTTCTCCAAAATCCTATGTGTTTTCCGTCGTTCCACCAGTCATAACCCAGTTGAGTTGCGTAATCTTTTTTCTTCATGTCTATGTATTCTCCTTTTACCTTTAACTTCCACTCGGTTTTTACATTTTTTAATCCTTTCGGAACTAAAAGCTGCAAGGAACGGAACGAATAGCCGGCAGAAAGGAAGTAACTTCCCCTTTCAGAATAAGCGGTTTTCAAAAACAATGCCCCGTTTCCGAGTTTTTTTTCTGCTTTCAAGCCTCCTTCTTCGTAAAGTTCACCGCGATAATCAAGAATCAAAAAGTAAGGTTCAAAGTTTTTCCACTTGTAGGATACTTTGAAAAAGTTTCCTCCGAATCCCGGTTTTAGAACCAATCCCAAGTCTCTAATCCCTTCCCGAAAGCCGTGGGAAGTGTATCCGCTGTCGGAATGTCCAGCAGATATTGAAAGATAATCGCGATTGAAAGCCCCGTAAAAGAGCCATTTACCGTTTTGTAAAGAAGCACAGGTCCTAAAATTTTCACCGGCGCAAAAAGATATGGTATTTTTGTTCTTGTTGGAGTAAACGTCGGAAATTCTAAAGGCGGTCAGAGAATAAGTTCCTTTTTCCAATTTGAGGCCGTAAACGTCTATGTCGTCCTCCGATTCCCCTTCAAGAAGGTAGTATTTCCCTTCGTATCCTTGGAGTTGAAAGTATGTAACTTTAAATCCTTCAATGTCCTTGCTTACCTTTCCTCCCCAAAAGAAATCGTCAATCGTCGGGAAAAGGTTAACTCCGAACTTTCCAACGGTTACGGAAAATCCGTAAATGTCTCCTTCTGCAAAAAGTTCCTTGATGTTAAAACTCTTAAAGTCATTACCGAACCGTTCGTTGGTTGTCCTTGAACACGCATAAGGATTTAAGGACTTTCCGGAGATTACCGAAAGTTTGAACCTTGTATCCTCAGAACGGAAAGACTCTTCAACGGTCAAAGAATGGTAAAAACACCCCTTTCTCCCGCACCAATTTCTAAATCCCGTTTGAGGAGGAACGTTCGTGTTGTTTCTTAAGTAAAAGTAGCCGAATTCTCCCTTTATTGTTTGAGCAAAACAACTCAGAACAGAAAGCAAGAGCAGGCCGATTATCATAATACCCTGATTTTATGAAATCTGGTCAAAAGTTTTAAGTGCCGGAGAAACCCTCCTTTTCTTCAAGTTATCAACTTCTTGGGGGATGAGTTTCCCGAACTTTCTTTGAATCAGGAAGTTAAGAACGAATACCGTAAAAGCAACGACGCTTGCACCGGCAAGGGAACTTTTAATGTTTTGAGACAGCGCAAGGAATTGAGAACCCGAACTTTGAACTATAAGGTCAAGCATAATCAGGAATATGTATATGCCGACGATGAAGTAGGTTTGCTTGACATATTCCACGTAATCAAGAATCAGAGCGGTTATGAAGGTGATTTTGAAACTGAAAGTTAGAGCGTAGGCAAACCCTCCCGGCTTTATGGCAGAAAGCGGTGAAAAGTCTTGCTTCGGTTCGGACAACAAAAACTTCAATCCGGCGTTGATTCTCATAAGACCCGTTATGGTTGGAAGGGAAATTATTAAAAACGCTACAAGCCCCCACAAAAACATTGTCCAGTTCATTCTTTACCTCCCGTTTTTGAAGTGGTGTAAAATTATAAGAAATCGCTGGAATTTTAGGAGGTTGCTTTGTCCGTTCTTGAAAAAATTGGCAACACTCCCGTTGTCAGGGTTGAAATTGACGGCGTTGAAGTGTTTTTAAAACTTGAAATGTTTAACCCCGGCGGTTCAATTAAGGACAGACCTGCCCTTTCAATGATTGAAACGGCTGAAAGACTCGGAGTTTTAAATCCTTCCAAGGTAGTCGTTGAAGCAACCAGCGGAAATACCGGAATAGGACTTGCCCTTGTTTCTGCAGTAAAAGGATACCGATGCATGATAGTCATGCCGGAGGATGTAAGTGAAGAAAGGAAACAGATACTCAAGAGTTTCGGCAGTGAAGTTTATTTAACTTCTTCTTCTAAAGGTATGAAAGGAGCGGTTGAATTTGTTGAAAACTTGATTTCGGAGAATCCGGAAAAGTATTTTTGTCCAAGGCAGTTTGACAATCCGGAAAACCCGAAAGTTCATTATCTTCGGACTTCGGTAGAAATACTCTCTCAAGTTGGCTTTCTTCCGATGCTGTTTGCGGTAGGTTACGGCACCGGGGGAACGTTTTCGGGGGTGGCAAGAAGGTTCAAAGAGGTAAACGAGAACTGTTTGTGTGTTGTTGTTGAACCTGAAGGATGTTCTGTGCCGGGAGTGGCTCCCGGGTTCAAGCCGAAAAACCTTGACGAAAGTTTAATTGACATGACGGTAAAAGTAGATTGGGACGAGGTAGTGTATTACACCAAACTCCTTTCTCAAAAGTTTGGGATACTTGCGGGTCCTTCATCGGGGATGAACCTTGCCGGAAGTTTAAAAGCATCAAAATTGACGGGCATTAAAGAAAAGGTCGTAACGATTTTGCCCGATACCGGAGAAAGGTATTTGAGTCTCGGGCTATGGAAGTAAGGCAGGTTGACGGTGCAATTCCTATAAGCCTTGCGGTAAGAGAACTTCCCTTAAAGTTGGAAGACTTTTCGCAAAAAGACATGCAAAATCTTCTTTCAACGATAATACAAACCGAATCAAAAGAAGATGTAAAACAAGAACTCGGTTCTGCTTTGATAAAAGCAACGGTTGAAGGTTTTACAAAAGAAGGTAAGTTAAAACTGAAAACCAACAACGTTTTGTTGATTGCGGAAGTTGAAACGGAAAAGGTTTTTTCAAAAGGTGAAGTTGTCTTTTTGAAAGTTAAGTCGCTTTATCCCCGGCTTGAACTGGCAATAATAAAGGAAGGAGAGGTTATCAAAAAATTGTTCAATCTTTTAAAGCACAATTTTCCTTTTCTTCTTTCGGGAAAAGTCGGTGAAATTGCGGAAATTATTAATGACCCGGCGGTCAGAAGGGTGATTCTTGATTACTTGATGTTAAGGTTTCCCGAAATTCATCGGGAAATTGAAAAACTTTTAAAGAGTGAAAAGTTCTTGCTAAAACCTCAAGTTTTCTTGATTCTTTTATTACTGCTTGAAGACGAAGTTAAGGAAAACCTGAGGTTTTTGCGAAAGTTTGAAAAGAAAGAAATTGAAAACTTACTGGAAGTTTTACTGTCAAGTTACGGATTATTTTTTGCAACTTCCTGCATACTTGCTCCCGTAGTTGAAGAGGAGGCAAGGAGCGTTGTTTTTTTCTTTCCTAAAGACGCTCCGCTTTCTGCATTTTTTGAAGTTGAAAGTTCGTTCGGGAAGGTTGGAATTTTGATAAAAGTTGTCGGAAAAGAGGTCGGAGTTGAAGTGTTCGGGAGTAAAAAAGGTTTTACCAAACTCAAAGAAGGAGAAGAAGAACTTTCAAAACTTTTAGAGTCGGAAGGTTTGAAGTTGGTTTACTTGAAGTTCGGAGGAGAGTCTCTTCCGGAAAACACCACTGCTGGCGTGCTAAACAAAAAAGGAATGCTGATAGACATTACCGTGTAGAGCCATGCTTTTGCTTGACGTGATTATTTGGAAAGAAGTTGAAAGACTTTCTTCTAAATACAGGAAGTTAGTTTCAAATGCGGTATGGAAAGAAAAAGCAAGAAAGTTTTGGATAGAACGCAAACTCCCAAGGAAAAATGAATTCACCGCAATAGGGGTTGACGGCAGTAGAAACAGAATTGTGTTAAGCGGTTTTACTTTGTGTTTTTCTGCTTCTTGCTGCGTTTTGTTTGAAAAAACGAAGGAAGCGGGGCATTACTTTGATGCAAGTGTAAAAATTGAAAACACTTATGACTATCCGGACAGATATCACAAACTTGAGATGGGTATAATTGAAGCAAAAATTGCTCTAAAATATGCAGAGAACGTTGATGTAATTTTTATTGACGGTTCAATAATCAACGTTCTCAAAAGCAAACCGTTGAACGACGAAAAAGAAATAAAACTTTCAAGAGAATACAAGTCCCTCATTGTTGACCTTCTGACAAAATTTGGAAGCAAATTAATTTCAATCTCAAAACATTCTGATGCTAAAAATTACGGTTTTGAAGAAGAATTTCCTGACATCGTGATATTCAGTTCCGCAAATCTTCCGGAAGGATATTCCGTTCCCGTTAAAGAAACGGTTTCTGTTGAAAACAGAAATTTTGAAATAAACGTTTTCTACTTCCGTTCACCTCCAGCCCCCGTTTTCAAAGTTGAAACTTTGATGAATCCCGAGGAAAGTTTGAAGTTTATAGGTGCTTTTCTCTCCAACGGTTATCCCAGACCCCTTGAAGTAGCTCACAAACTCGTAAAACTTGACTCGGAAAGGATGAGAAAGGTAAAGGCAGTATACAATACCTTGTGTGAACCGGAAAATGAAACAACCTCCTAAAGACTGAGAAGCAACTTTAGGACATCTCCAGGAGGCATTCTTGATGGCTTACCACAAAATTCTTGATTCAATCAAACTCCAACAGGAAGTTGACAATACAAGGTATGGTGACTATATTCTCGTTTGAACAAATTGAGTGCTCCCCGGTAGCTCAGCTGGTAGAGCGGGCGGCTGTTAACCGCCAGGTCGCTGGTTCGATCCCGGCCCGGGGAGCCAATTTTATCTTCAGTTTTAGCTTGACAGCAGATAATTCAAAGCATAAATTCAAACTCCGCTCGAAAAAAGCGTTCTTTGACAGCAGAATAAGGGGCGCGTGCCTGCGGTGTTTGAAGCCGTGAGGC
>CAZZKT010000031.1:0-13047 GCA_964654625.1 uncultured bacterium | reverse complement strand
CCCATAGACACACCTCAAGCAGAACAACTTGTGGTTGACGTTTACAAAATTTACGAGTTTTTAAAGGAACACAAGAAAAAAATAGTAACGGTTGCTCTTGCGATTGCTTTGGTTTCCGGAACGGTTGGTTTTATTCTTTACAAGAAGAAGGTTGCGGAAGAAACCGCAAGCAGATTCCTTGACGAGGCAATCGTTCTGATAGAAAACGGAAAGAAGGAAGAAGGTATAAAACTCTTAAAGGAATCCGCAAAATACAACTCTCCGTCCGGGAAAATGGCAAGAATTTACCTTGCGGACCTGACAAAAAACGAGAATTTGCTGAAAGGTTTGGTTGATGGAAGTTCCGTCATTTCTTCTTCTGCAAAGTTAATTCTCGTTAAGATTCTCCTTGAAAAGGGAAAAACGGAAGAAGCAAAGAAAATTTTGCTGTCGTTTAAAAGGGACGAGTTCGGATATCCCCAAAGTCTTTATTTAAGAGCATTTCTTGCCTACACCGAAAACAACACTGCAGAACTTAACAAGGTCATTGACGAACTCAGGGCAAACGCAGGAATGCTTCCCGTCAGGCAACTCCTTTTCCAGATGCTCGGGGAAGAGGGATGGAGATTAGGGCAGTAAAGGGAATGGAAGATATTCTTCCTCCGGAGAGCGAAAAGTTCCAAAGGATAGTCAGCGTTTTCAAAAAAGTAATGGAAACTGCCAACTTCAAGGAAGTAATCCTTCCCGTCGTTGAAAGGGAAGAACTTTTTAAAAGGGCGGTCGGGGAGGAAACGGACATCGTTCAGAAGGAAATGTTTTCTTTTACGGACAAAGGAGGAAGAAAAGTCGTTTTAAGACCCGAAGGAACTGCTTCTGCGGTAAGGGCTTATGTTGAGAACAGGGTTTTTCAAAAAGAAAAACAAACAAGGTGGTTTTACGTTGGTCCGATGTTCAGGTATGAAAATCCTCAGGCGGGCAGAAAAAGGCAGTTTCATCAGGCAGGTTGTGAACTTTTCGGTTCAAAAAGTCCTTTAACGGACGCAGAAGTAATTTATTGCGGAGACAAAATCCTAAAAGAATTGAAAGTTAAAAGCGTTCTTGAACTAAACTCCATAGGTTGTGAAGACTGCAGAAGCAGATATAAAGAAGTTTTGGTTGACTACCTTAAAAGCAAGAGCGACAATCTGTGTGAAGACTGCAAGAAGAGGCTTGAAAGAAACCCTTTAAGGGTTCTTGACTGTAAGAATCGGTCATGCAGGAAAACGATTGAAGAAGGTCCCGTTATTCTTGAATTTTTGTGCGAGAACTGCACTTCCTACTTTGAAGACGTTAAAAGTTGTCTTCGCAGTTTTGGAGTGGAATACGAAGAAAGTCCTTTCCTGGTCAGGGGACTTGATTACTACACCGGAACGGTTTTTGAGTTTAAGGTAAAAGAACTCGGCGCTCAAGACACCGTTTGTGCCGGAGGAAGATACGACAATTTGGTAAAGTTTCTCGGTGGTCCGGAAGTTCCCGCAATCGGTTTTGCCCTCGGGATAGAGAGAACCATGCTTGCAATCGGGGAAAAACCTTTTGAGAGAAAGGGGATTTTCGTGGCTTATCCCGACGAAGCGGGAAGGAAAAAAGCCGTTGAAATACTTAAAACTTTAAGGGAAAAAGGGATTTTGAGCGTAATGGGCGATTCCGGTAAACTTAAAAACCAACTAAAACTTGCGGATAAACAGGGATTCAAGTTTGCGGTTATCGTCGGAGAGAGTGAGGTAAAAACGGGGAAGTTTACCGTTAAAGAACTTGAAAGCGGAAAACAGTTCACGGTTGAACTTTCCGAAATTTTCACTCTGCCATGGAAAGAAGGCGAATTCTGATTCTCGGTTCAACGGGTTCTGTGGGCAAGCAATGCCTTGAAGTTGTCAGGAAGTTTCCTCAAAAGTTTGAAGTTGTAGGTCTTTCTGCGGGAAGTAATGTAGAAGAACTTAAAAAACAAGTTCTTGAGTTCTCTCCGAAAGCGGTTCACATAGCAAACGGCAATCTTGAAAACGTTGACTGTAAAGTCTTTAAGGGTGAATCCGAATTCAAGAACTTCATAGAGTTCGTTGATTTTGACGTTGCCCTGTGTGCAATTTCGGGTTCTGCGGGCGTTATTCCCACATATCTTTGTGCTTTGAAAGGAAAAAGGATTGCCCTTGCAAACAAAGAATCTTTGGTGTGTGCGGGAATGTTCATAACCGAAGTGGCAAAAGAAATCGTTCCCGTTGACAGCGAACATTCCGCTTTGTTTCAATGTTTGAGATGCGTGAAGAGGGAAGAGGTTGAAGAAATAATTTTGACCGCTTCCGGAGGTCCTTTCAGAAACAGGGAAGACCTTGAAAGCGTAACTCCCGAAGAAGCCCTCGTTCATCCGAACTGGAAGATGGGGAAAAAAGTAACCGTTGATTCAGCCACTTTGATGAACAAAGGACTTGAAGTGATAGAAGCATACTGGCTCTTTTCTTTCCCATACGATAAGATAAAAGTGGTGATTCATCCTCAAAGTGTCGTTCATTCCCTTGTCAAACTAAAAGACGGTTCTCTTATTTCTCAAATCTCCGCTCCGGACATGAGAATTCCCATCGCTTATGCAATTTCCTTTCCGGAAAGACTTGAACTTGAAGGAAACTTTAAGTTAGCACCCCTCAAAATTGAATTTTTTGAACCGGATACAAACCGCTTTCCGTGTTTAAAACTCGCTTATCAGTCTTTAAAAATGGGCTATCCTTATCCTATTGTGTTAAATTCTGCGGACGAAGTTGCGGTTGAAATGTTTTTAAAGGGACTGATTAAGTTTACGGACATTCCGAAAATCGTTGAAGAAACCCTAAATAGGTTCAACGGCACCGCACCAAAGAATATTGAAGAAGTCATAGAAATTGACAAAGTTGCAAAAGAAATTGCCAGAAAAGTTGCATCTTCGTAAAGGATTTATCCACGTTTACACCGGAAACGGCAAGGGCAAAACTTCTTCCGCTCTCGGTTTGTGTTTGAGGGCTGTCGGAAGGGGGTTGAACTGTATTTTTATTCAATTTTGCAAGGAAAGAGAAACGGGAGAAAGGTTAGTGTCCGTTCCAAATTTGAAGTTTGTGAAGGTAAAAGACCCGAAAAGAGGGCTTGAACTTGCGAAAAAGTCATTCAAAGACTATGACATTGTCGTTCTTGACGAGTTGAACCTTGCAATTCATAAAAATTTGGTTGACATTAAAGAAGTTTTGAACCTTTTAAAAGAAAAACCGGAAACCGTTGAGGTCGTTATCACCGGAAGGTATGCAAAAAAAGAAATTGTTGAAGTTGCAGATTACGTCGTTTACTTTCAGATGTTAAAGCATCCGTTTTACAAGGGAATTACCGCAAGGAAGGGAATAGAATGGTAGAAGTTTGCGAAGTTTTCAAGTCATTGCAGGGAGAAGGTTTAACGGTCGGGCTTCCCGCTTTTTTCATAAGGCTTTCGGGCTGTTCTTTGAAGTGCAGGTATTGCGATACCCCCCAAGCGTTCTTACCGGGAAAGTTAACAGAAATCGGAGAATTGGTTGAGGAGGTTAGAAAAAGCGGTTTTAGCACCGTCGTTATAACGGGAGGTGAACCCGTTGAACAAGAAAACTTGCCGGAACTCATCGCTTCCCTTTCAAAAATCAGAAGCGTCAAAAGGATAATCCTTGAAACTTCCGGAATATTGTGGAGGGAACTCCCTCAAGAAAAGTTGACCGTTGTCCTTTCTCCGAAACCCCCCACGATGAAGGATGAATTCCCCCTTGAAGGCGTTTTTCGCTTTCTGGAAACGTTCAAAGACGTTCAATTAAAGGTCGGAGTTCTTACAGAAGAAGACCTAAACTTTGCAATTTCTGTCTTTAAAAAGGCAAGAAAATACCGGGTTAAAGAGTTTGTTATTCAGCCGATTGACATTGGAAAAGACTATGAAAAAACCTCAAAAAGCGTTGTTGAAATGGTTTTGAAAAGACAAGAAGTTTTGGAACTCAACGTAAGGGTAATTCCGCAGATTCACAAGTTTTTGGGTATGAAATGAAAAAAGTCGGTTTCTTTCTGTTTTTAACCGTTTACAACCTTCTTTTGTTGTTGTTAATTCCGTTTTTTCCGATTTTAAAGTTCTGGTTGAGAAAAAGGGGTAAAGTTTCAATACTTCCAAGGTTTTCTCCATTTCCTCCGGAAAGGAAGAGGATTTTGCTTCATGTTGCAAGCGTCGGTGAATTAAATTCGTGCAGGAAGTTAATTTCTGCTTTAAAAGAAAAACTCCTTTTAACAACGTTTACTGACTACTCCCTCTCCCTTGCAAGAAAACTCTTTCCGGACATTCCCTCAAGAATTCTGCCGATTGACCTTTTTCCGATAACCTTTTTGTTTCTCAAACTTCTCAAACCGGAAAAAATTCTCATTTACGAAACCGAAATTTGGTTTTCTTTCCTTGCTTCTGCAAAAATTTTGAACATTCCGGTTTTCTTTATAAGCGGTAAAATCGGTGAGAAGAACTTCAAGTTTTTGAAATTTCTTTCACCATTTTCCAAGTTCCTCTTTTCCGAGTTTTACTTCCTTGCGAGTTCCGAAAAAGACAAAAAAAGAGCGGAAGAACTCGGGTTTAAAAAAGTTGCCGTGGTCGGAAACCTGAAGTTGAGCGTTGAAGAGCCAAAACCTTGCGAACTTGAACTGGAAGGCAAAAGGTGGGTAGTGTTTTGGGGAAGTCTTCACGGAAGAGAAATTGACCTTGCTTTGAAAGTTCACGAAGAACTCAAAAAAGACATTCCGGAACTTTTAACAATAGTCGCTCCGAGACATCCGGGAAAAGAAAAAGTAAAGAGCAAAAAAGCGTGTTTTAGAAGCAAAACGAAAAAGGTTTCAAAAGATTGCGAGGTTTACGTTGTTGACACCGTTGGAGAACTTTTCTCCCTTTATAGGTTTGCTGATGTTGTGGTAATCGGAGGAAGTTTTCTAAAGGGCATCGGAGGACACAATCCCGTTGAGGGAGTTTTTTGGAAAAAGCCGGTGATTTGCGGACCTTACGCGGACTCTTTTAAGGAGGTGAACAAACTGCTGAACGTCGTTGAAGTGAGTGAGGAAGACCTGAAAGACTTTCTGCTCAAGTTATACAGGGACAGGGATTTTTATGATAGAATAAAAAAATCAAGTTTTGAAAAACTTTCGCACCACCGAAGAGTTCTTGAAAAGGTGCTGGAGTGGATAGGTGAATCTTAACGAAATAAGAAAGAAGGTTTTAAAAGAAGAAGGAAACTACAGACTCTTAAAGCCGATTCTAAAGTTTCTTTCGCTCGCTTACTGTGCAATCGCCGGTTTTAGAAACAAACTTTACGATTCCGGCTTCCTTTCCTCAAGAACTTTTCCGATGCCGGTTATCTGCGTGGGAAACATTACCGCCGGAGGAACGGGAAAAACGCCCGTTGTTGAAAGCATTTACGAGACACTTGAAGAACTGGGATTTTCTCCTTCCATAGTCTCAAAGGGATACAAGGGATTTGCCTACGGCCCCGTGGTGGCAAAACCGAACCCGGAAAGGTTCGGAGATGAGCCGTCGGTTTATGCAATGAAGGGTTATTTGTGCGTGGTTAGTAAAAACAGGGAAAAGGGCATTGAATTTGCGTTTTCAATAGGAGCAAACGTTGTCGTTCTTGATGACGGTTTTCAAGACAGGAGAATAAAGCCCTCTTTAAACATTCTCGTTCTTGACGCTCTCAACCCTTTCGGAGACGGCTTTTGTTTACCCCTTGGACTTTTGAGAGAACCGCTTCAGGGAATTGAAAGAACCGATGCCATTGTGATTACGAGGGCTGACCTCGTTTCCTCCGAAACGCTGAAGGGAATACAAACATACCTTGCAACGTTCAGAAAGCCGATATTTTACGCAGAGCAAAAGTTTTCCCACTGGGTTGACGAAAACTTTGAAAAAACAGAACCTCCGAAGGGTGAAGTAAACGTTTTTTGCGGTATAGGAAATCCCGGACAGTTCGTTGAAATGCTCTTAAGGAACAACCTTAAAGTCAAAAACCTTTTCGTTTTCAACGACCACCACAGATACACCGAAAGGGAAATTGAGCAACTGAAAGGTTTTAAAAATCTCGTCACGACCGAAAAAGACCTAATAAAATTGTGGAACAGGGGGGTTAAAGCCAAAGCTCCCGTTCTCAAAACGAAAATTGCGGGTATGAAAGAGTTTATCGTTGAAAACTTGAGAAACGTTGAAAGGGCGGAGGACTCGGTTGAAACCCGCCTTGCACCTGCTGGAATATCTCCTATTAAAAGGGAGTCTGTTTCCCGTTAAACTTGCAAGCAGAGAAAAAGCCCTTTCAATTGCAGGGTCAATCGGAAGGTTCTTTTACCGCAGAATTCCGAGACTGCACGAGGTTTCGGAGAAAAACCTAAAACTGGCAGGATATCCGAGAGAACTCGGAGAAAAAAGTTTTTCAAACTTCGTCCGTTATGCGGTTGACTTTTTTAAGTCCGAAAGTTATTCTCCGAACTACCTTTTAGGTCTTTTTCACCCTTTGCCGATGGAAAAACTGCCCAAGGGAGGGGGAATTCTCCTCACGGCTCACCTCGGAAATTGGGAACTGATGGGAGCGGTGTTCTCGGTATTCGGGGGAAACAAACTGTCGGTAATAGCAAAACCATTGAAAAATCCCTTCGTTAACCGTTTGATAAACAGAATAAGAAACCGCTGGAAAATTGAGGTGATTTCAACAAAAAATCCCGTTGAAGCCATCAAACTTTTAAAAAGAACGGACAGATACCTCGGAATCTTGCTTGACCAAAGGTGCGCTCCTTCAGAAGGCTATGCGGTAAAGTTCTTCGGGAAAAGGGCATACACCCACAAAGGGCCGGCGTTCATGAGTTTAAAAACGGGAAAACCGGTCATACCGGCATTTTGCTACGAGGAGAACGGAAAATACAAAATAGAGGTCTTTGAACCGATATATCCGGAGAGCAAAGACCCGGAAGAACTAACCGCAATGTATTCCGAAGCGATAGAAAGAGCAATAAGGAAAAAACCGGAACAGTGGATGTGGTTTCACAACCGCTGGAAGAACTCTCCGGATTTAAGAGTGTAGAACTTTTAAAACTTCTTTTAGTGCCTTTTCAACGGGTAAATTAGATATGTCCACTTGAGATAGCGCTTTTTCAATTTCGGAGGTTGTGTATCCGAGAGACTTTAAAATTTCAAAAAGTTCGGAGTTTTTGGTTTTAACTTCTAAGAATTTCCCTTTCATTTCCGCTATTATTCTCCTGGCAAGTTTAGGGCCTATTCCCTTTACCTTGGCAAGTTCCGAGACGCTTCCCGAATTTATCACCTCTTCAAGTTTTTTCGGCTCAAACTGGGAGAGTATGTTAAGAGCGGTTCGCGAACCGACTCCCGGAATTTTCACAAGACACTCAAAAATCTCTCTTTCTTTTTCCGTTTCAAAACCGTAAAGGTGAGGAGTTCCCTCTTTCGGGATGATGAGTTTCGTAAACAACTTAACCTTTTGGGGTTTTTTAAGGGCTATCCTTAAAGGAACGAAAACCCTGAAAGCAAGACCGAAACACTTTACGGACAAACTATCTCCGTAGTTTGCAACTACTTCTCCTTCAATCAAGTCAATCATCTTGCAAGTTTTTTAACGGGAATTGAAATGTGAAAACTCGCCTTGGGGGCAAAGTCAAACAAAGAGATGGAAACCTTTGCGTTCACAAGACTTTGCCAAGGATTCTTGGGCTTGTATTCAAGTTTTCCCACGATTTCCAAGTCAACGTCTCCCTTAGCCTTACCTTCAAACCTCACCGTATTTTTGCTGACGACTTTGTAATTTCCTTTGCCGTTTACCTTCACATTAACGGGCAAGGAAAACTGTCCGAACCTAAACTTCTTTAAAACAAAGTCTTTTACTTTAAACCTCCCGCTTCCCGAAAGAATTTCTCCCCTTTTTACTTTCATCGTTCCGCTTCCGGAGACTTTTCCGGAATAGTCAGGATTGAAACAACGAACGTCAACTCCTTTTATTTCATACTTTACGTTGAAAAGGTCCTCAAAGTAAGGTTGCAAAACGTCTGCGGTGAACTTACCCTTACACAGTTTGCCTTCCACTTTGTAGGATATTCCAGAAAAGGAAAGTCCCGGTTTCACCTTCACTTCCTTGACCTTAACGCCGTGAACTTTGACATCCTTTAGGACTAAAAGGGGCAAAACTTTTTGGAACTTAACTTGAGAAGGATAAATACCCGCTTTGCACAACTTTTCGGTTATGACGCTCTCAAACGGAAAGAAAAAGAAAATGCCCGCCAAAATGCCGATTAGCAATCCCGCAATGAAACTCAACTTGCCCTTCATCTTTCCTGCTCCCGGACGTATATCCTTTTAACCCTTGAACTTATTCTGCACATAATTTCGTAAGGAATAGTCCCTGCAAGTTTTGAAAGTTCTTCAAAACCAATTCCGCTTCCGGTTATGAGAACTTCGTTTCCGACGTTTGCATTGCAACCTTCAAGACTTACAACCATCATGTCCATGCAAACCCTTCCCCTTAAAGGTGCTTTTTTTCCATTTATAAAAACATAGCCTTTTCCCGAAAGGTTTCTCGGATAACCATCCGCATAACCGAAAGCCACAACGCCGACAACTTCTTCCGCAGAAGTTCTGTAAGATGCACCGTAAGAAACGGGAAAGTTTGCGGGCAGTTTTTTAACGGAGATTAACTTGGCTTTTACTTCCATAACCTGTTTTAATTCCACAGGGTAGTCCGCTGTAGGTTTTGAACCGTAGAGTGCAAGCCCAACCCTGCAATGAGTCAACAACTTACTGAAGCGAAACCTTAACGAAGCGGAATTGTCGCAGTGAACCCTGATTTTTTTAAAGACCTTTCTTAAAGCCCTCGCTATTTCAAGGAAACTTTCATACTGAAACCTTGTAAACTCCGGGTCATCTTCCGCACAACAAAAGTGTGTCATAACGCCTTTCAGTCTTGCTCCGGGAAGTTCCGCAAGGAGTTTGCTCCACTCCGACTTTAAAAAACCCAACCTTCCCATGCCCGTATCAACCTTTACTTCAAAAGGGATGCCCGCATCTTTTAAAACCTTCAAAGTCTCAAAGTTCCACACCACGGGAGTCAAAGCAAACGCCTTGATTTCTTTGACCCAGTCCGACGAATCCGAAGCCATAACCAGGATTTCACCCTTTATTCCGGACTCTCTGAGTTCAATGCCCTCTTCAACCGTTGCAACGCCGAAGATGGAAATACCAGCCTTTTCTTCAAGAAACCTTGCTATTTCCTTGCTACCGTGTCCGTAAGCGTTAGCCTTTACGATTGCTATTATTTCTTTCGTTCCTGCGAGTTTCTTTACCTGATGATAGTTAAAGGAAAGTCTGTCAAGATGAACTTCAGCCCATTTAAGAACACCGCTCACTCTCTTCCTCTAAAGGCAAACATGAACTAAATTAGTTCAAGCAAAATTTTACCCTTATTTGCCGAAGGAGGTAAAGTTGAGGCTAAACAAATTTCTTGCCTACGCTGGCCTTGGAGCAAGAAGAAAGGTTGAAGAAATAATAAAACAAGGAAGGGTTACAGTAAACGGCGTTGAAGAAACGAACCCGGCAAGGGACATAGACCCTAAGAAGGACGTCGTGAAGGTTGACGGAGAAAGAGTAAGGTTGCCCAAAAGGTTTGTTTACTTCATGTTTAACAAACCGCAGGGAGTATTGACCGCTATGGAAAGAAGTCCCGGGGATAAAAGACCGGTAGTCGGAGACTTTTTTAGACACCTTCCTTACAGAGTTTTTCCCGTCGGAAGGCTTGATTACAACACCGAAGGACTTCTGATAATGACGAACGACGGAGAACTTGCAGAAAGATTGACCCATCCCAGATACCACGTTCCCAAAATTTATCTTGCAAAAGTAAAAGGAAGAGTTACCCCTGCGGAAATAGAAAGGATGAAAAAAGGGGCGCTTCTTGTTGACGACAAGGGAGAAAGGTTCTTTGTCAAGCCGTTGGATGTCAAGTTAATTAAACCGACCAAAACGGGAAGGAACACCTACGTTCAAATAACGATTGACATCGGCAAAAACAGGGTTGTTAGAAGATTTTTTGACCGCTTTGACCACGGTGTTTTAAAATTAAAAAGAATCGGCATAGGACCTTTGAGACTCGGGAACCTTCCGAAGGGTGCATACAGGGAACTGACTCCGGAAGAGGTGAAAAAACTGAAAAAAATTGCGGGGCTTGAAGATGAAAAAGAAAATACTTGAATTTCCGGAAGTAGCCAAAGAAGTCGCTCAAAGGTTAAAAGAAGTTTACGAAAAAGACGGAATTTTCGGAGAAAAATCCTTGCCAGACGACATTTCGGAATCCGTAAAAAGTGAACTCGGAGAACAATTTTTAAACTTTCTTACTTTAACGACTGCCCTTGATTATGTAAGGGATGCACGAAAACTCTGGGAAAGTGCAATCAAAACCGCTCAAGACGACACAACAAGGTGGGTTTTTGTTCCGTTGGAAGTTGCCAAAACAAAAAGAGATACCCTTGAAGATGCACTTTCAAAGTATGGAATTGCTTTGAGAAAGGAAAAGGACACCTTAATTTGGTTGACAATTTGTAAAACACTTGCAGAGTATTACGAGGGAAACGTTAAGCACCTGTTTGAAAAGAACGACTTTGATGTTGAAAAGGTTAAAAAAGAAATCGTTGAAAGAAAGGAACTGTTTCCCAACATTTCCGGAGAAAAAATGCTTCCCCACTGGTTAAGGATTGTTAGCGAACATTCCGAGGTTGATTTAAAAAACCTTGAAACTCTGCCGATACCGGTTGACGTTCACGTTGCAAGAGCAACCCTTTCAACGGGGTGCATTCGCGGTGTTTATAAGAGCAAAAGCATTTCCCAGTCCCTCCGAAGGAAAATAATGAATGTCTGGAGCAGGGGACTGGAAAATTCTGAAATCATTCCGGTTAAGTGTTTCAGATTTTTGTGGCTTTTGAGTAAACACGGTTGTAGCAAGAGAAACCTGACGGAAACACCGATGAAGTCCGAATGTCCCGTTTCTGATTTGTGTGCGGAGGGAAAGGTAAAGGTCAGCAACAGGGAAGTTCTGATAGAAACATGGAAAGAAGAGGCATCACTCTTTTAGAACTTTTACTCGTTTTGGTAATAATCTCTCTCTTTACTGCGGTTGTAATTCCGAACGTTTTAAACCGCATAAACTACTCCGAAGGTTTGCAAAACTTTTTGAGAAATGCTCTTCCCACCGAAAGTGAAGTTTGTGTGAATCCGAAAGAAAATACGATAAGCGTTGGAGACGAGGAGTTTGAGTTTAAAAAGAATCTTGTTAAGGGTTTTTCCCCGGGGAAACTTGCAACCGACGAGTTCGGCGGTGTGGTTTGCGTGAAAGGGGACAGTCCTCAAGTTCTCGGAATGTTGATTGAAGAGGGAGAAGACTCGTTCACCGGAATTTTGATATCATTGCCCCTCGGATATGTGAACTTTTACCGGTTTGACTCAGCCCAAAGTTCAACGTTTCAGGATAACATAATGAAGGGAAAACCCCTTGAATGGTTGAAAAATGAGGAAGAGAAAGAGCGTTAAAGCGATTCTTGAAAGGAAAGCAAGGAGGATTTTTGACCACAAAGATGAAATAATGATAGGAAAAATCGTTGGTGCTTACGGTATAAAAGGAGAAGTCAAAGTTAAACCGGAATCGGACATCTTTGACAGGCAAATAAAGGTTCTGGACAGCGTTTTAGTTTACATCGGCACGACGAGAGAAACTTTAAACATTGAAAGTTTTAGGTTTTACAAAGACATGTTTCTCATTAAGTTCAAGGAAATTACCAACAGAACCGATGCGGAAAGCATCGTTGGAGGAGAAATCTGGATAAGAAAAGAACAACAAGTTCCCCTTGAAGAGGGAGAATACTACTTTTCGGACCTTGTTGGTTGCGAAGTTAAAACGGAAAACGGAAGAACAATCGGCACGGTTTCTTCCGTTCTTGAACAACCCGCAAGTTATATTCTTGAAGTTAAAGGGAAAAACGGCAAAGAAATTCTCGTCCCGTTTATTGACGAGTTTGTTAAGGAAGTTGATGTGAAAGGCAAAAAAATAGTCGTAAAACTCATTGAAGGAATGGAATGATTATCAATATTCTGGCTGTCTTTCCCCAATTTTTTGAAAAATTCCTTGAACTTGGAGTCGTAGGAAGAGCGGTAAAAAACAAAAAGGTAGAAATTAACGTTTTCAACCTCAGAGACTTTGCAACGGACAAACACAAAACCATTGACGACGCACCTTACGGCGGCGGTCCCGGAATGGTTCTAAAACCGGAGCCAATATACCGGGCTTACGAGTTTATAAGTCAGAATTTTGGAAAACCTTTTACCGTTTTAACCGAACCTTGGGGCAGGAAGTTTGACCAGTCCGTTGCACTTGAATACTCAAAGAAAAAGCACCTCTTGATAATCTGCGGAAGGTATGAAGGGGTTGACGAAAGGGTAAAAAAACTCGTTGACGAAGAAGTTTCCATAGGAGACTACGTTTTGAGCGGAGGAGAAATTCCTGCTATGGTCATCGTTGACTGCGTTGTGAGACTTGTTCCGGGAGTTCTCGGAAACGAAGAAAGTTTAAAGGCAGACTCTTTTATGGACAGGGGACTCCTCGGATATCCCAACTACACAAGACCTGCGGTGTTTAGGGGAATGAAAGTTCCGGAAGTTCTCCTTTCCGGAAATCACAAAGCGATAAAGAGGTGGAGACTGAAGGAATCTTTTAAAAAAACTTTGTTAAGAAAACCGGAAACCATAGAAAAACTGATTGCGGAGAATCTCTTGACGAAAGAAGAACTGGAAATCTTAAACGAGGCTAAAAAGGAACTTAACTTGGCGGAAACTCCGCCCTCTTAAATGGCTCAGCCGAAGGACGTGCAAGAAGAATCTCCGGAACTACCTATGGAACACGCGGAAATCTTTTTAACTACTTTATCCGAACCGCAATTCGGACACTTAATTCCCGACACTTGAAACGGAGATATTACGAACTTTTCAAATTCCGTTCC
>CAZZKT010000030.1:0-13231 GCA_964654625.1 uncultured bacterium | reverse complement strand
CTTCTTCAACTTCTACTTCTTCTTCCATAATCATTCTTGCGATTTTTTCAAACTTTTCGGTTTTATCGCTGACGAGTATTTTTAAACTACCTTCTCCGGAGTTCGGACTTACGAACATCTTGACCTTGTCAGCCACTGCGGTTGCAGAGTCAACGAGAATTAGTTCCGGAAAGAGTTTTTTCAAAGGTTTTTTCAACAACGGATAGTGAGTGCAACCGAGTAAAAGGGTATCAATTCCTTCACTTACAAGAGGAGTTATGTATCTTCTCAAAACCTCGTAAGTGATTTCGTCTTCAATCAATCCTTCCTCAATCAGGGGAACGAGTAACGGACAAGATTTTTGAAAAACCTTAATGTCTTTGGCAATTTTTTTTATGGCTTTCGGATAAGAACCGCTCTTTATCGTTGCTTCCGTTCCTATGACCCCTATTTTTTTGTTCCTCGTCATCTTTACCGCAGTTTCTGCTCCCGGTTCAACAACTCCAATCACCGGAATTTTCAACTTGCTCTTCAGCGCCGGAATTGCGTAAGACGAAGAAGTGTTGCAAGCAACCACGAGGATTTCTATGTCGTATCGTAAGAGTAGTTCCGCATTTTCAATGCTGTATTTGACAATCGTTGAAGGTGAGCGAGAACCGTAGGGGACTCTTGCGGTATCTCCAAAATAAACGAAGTTTTTGTTTTTCAACTTTTTCCTCAGTTCCTTTAGAACGGTCAGTCCTCCCACACCGGAATCAAAAACTCCTATGGTATTCTTCATCATTCTACCGTCCGCAGTATTTTAATCGGGTCTGTCTTTACCGCTTTAAGCGAAGGATAAAGGGATGCTAAAAAGGAAATCAGTATTGCCAGAATGCCGGCAAGCAAACAGTCTCCTGCGTGAAGTTTAAAGGGCAGATGGTCAACGTAGTAAACGTCCGGGGGTAACTTTATTACCTTAAAGTGTTCTCCGGCAACGGAAATCGTTATTCCAATAAGTTCTCCTATGAGCGTTCCCAAAACACCTATCATCAAGCCTTTTAAAACAAAAACTTTCAAAACGAGTTCGTTTTTTGCTCCGATTGCTTTTAAGATTGCTATGTCCTTTGATTTTGCGTTCACGTTCATGGCAAGAAGGCTTGAAATGTTAAAAGAAGCAACAAGGATTATTAGAGTTAGAATCAAAAACATTGCGAGTTTTTCAAGTTTCAAAGAAGAAAAGAGATTTTTGTTCAAGGAAATCCAGTCCTGAACCGAATAGGAAGGCCCCAAAATCTTTTTGAGCGTTTTTTCCGCTTTGCTGATGTTTGAAACATCCCCGACGTTCACCATAATGCCGTTTAGAACCCCTTCAAGTCCGAGGGCTTTCTGCAAAAAGTCAAGGTGGACGAGAACCAAAGAAGAATCAAATTGATACATTCCAACTTCAAAAATTCCGCAAACGCTCAAGTTAAGCACTTCGGGTATGCTTCCGTAACTCACTATGAACTTCAATGAATCTCCGACCGTGACTCCGAGATTTTCCGCCAGTATCCTTCCGATGACTGCACAGTTTTTTTCTTGAGAAAATCGCTTCCAGTTCCCCGCAATTAACTTTTGCGGAATGCCGGTTACCAAAGGTTCTTTTTCAACTTCACAACCCCTTAATGAAGCCCCGGAGGAATAACCGTTTTCGCTGACAGCCATGGCGGACACAAACACGAAGCCCTCATAACTTTTTACTTCCTTCACCTTGTTCAGCGCTTTTTCCACGAAATCCCGTTTGTATAAAAATCCTCCCTTCCTCGTGATTATCAGGTGAGCGTTTCCGCAAAGAAGCCTTTCTCTTATCGTTTCTTGAAAGCCTGACATCACGGAGTTGACTATTATCAACGCGGAAACTCCGACTACTACGCCGACGATTGATATGATGAAACCGAAAGAAGCGTATTCTTTTTTAAAGGAAAAGTCTCTGAGGGTTAGCCACCTTAAGATTTGAAGTTGGGGAGAAGTTTTTCTGGATAAAGAACCACTAAAAAGTCCCTTCCGGTTTTTGAATACCTCCATACTTTCCATCCTTCAAGAAGTTTTGAAATTTTAACCATTTTTGTTCCGTCTTTGAAGAAAAACGGAGCGTAAAACAGATAAATCTTGCTGACAAGTCCTTTCTCAAGGAGTTTTCCCCCGAGTTCAGCCCCTCCCTCGCACAGCACGGAAAGAATTCCGAAACTTTTGAGTTTCTCAAAAACGCTTTCAAGACAAACTTTTCCGTCTTCGGTTTCAACACCGATTACCCGCACTCCCTTTTCCTTCAACCTTCTTGCTTTATCGGAGTCTTCAAGGTCTTTCTTGCAGAAGACGAAAAGTTCTTCTCCCCTTTCCTTTACGAGTCTTGAACTTTCCGGAATTTTCAGATTGGTATCAAGGACTACTGCTTTCGGCTGGGAAAAGGTTTTTACTTTCCTTACGTTGAGCAACGGGTCGTCAACAAGAACCGTTTTTATTCCAACCATTACCGCTTGGTGCTGGGAACGGATTTTGTGAGCGAGTTTTAACGATTCTTCGCAGGTTATTGACCTTCTTTCTTTCGCGTAAATGAAACCGTTTAAAGACGAAGCGAGTTTTAAGGAAACAAAAGGTCTTTTCGTTTTCAGAAGAAAGTAAAAGTCATCAATAAGTTCAAAGCATCGTCTTTTCAAAACTCCCTCAACTACTTTAACTCCTTTGCTTTTGAGAAACTTTGCACCTTCTAAGGAAGCAGGATTGGGGTCTTTTATGCCGAAAACTACCTCTTTTATCCGGGACTTTAAAATTTTGTGGGTGCAAGGAGGAGTTTTTCCGTAGTGGTTGCACGGTTCAAGCGTTACGTAAAGCGTTCCTCCTTCTGCCAGTTTACCGGCTTTTTCAAGAACCGTTGACTCTGCGTGGGGTTTTCCGCTTCCTTCGTGATAACCGGAAGAAATTACCTTCCCGTCTTTCACCAAAACCGCTCCCACTGCGGGATTGGGGAGGGTTCTTCCTTTGGCTTTTTCTCCCAACCTTATTGCAAGGTTCATGAACTTAATATCCTGAAGAGAAATCTTCCTCATCTTCTCCGAGTTTGTTGATGAATTCGTCGTAGTAGATTTCCTTCATTTCCTCTTCGGGAAAATGTGTCGGCGGAGGGTATCTCTTTTTAATTTCTTCTGCAGGAGGAACGAACCTTCCGCATCCGATTAACCTGCACATGTATTCCGCTATTTCCCCCCATGCCGGTGAAGCGGTTCCCCCTCCCGTTGCCCTTTCCCACAGCGGTTCGTAGTCGTCCCTTCCGAACCACACGCTCATCGTGAACGAGGTTGTAAAGCCGGTAAAGTAAACATCTCTGAAATCGTTGGTCGTTCCGGTTTTCCCCGCAACATCAAACCACCTGGTCAGGTAAGAAATCCTTCTTGCAGTTCCGACTTTTACCACATCTTCAAGAATACTCCTTAAAATCTCCACCGAGTAAACGTCAGAAACAACCTTTTGAACGGGCAATCCCCTGTAAACGAGTTTTCCTTCTTTCGTTCTTATTTCGCTTATGACAAACGGTTCTTTTAAAATTCCTTTGTCTTGAAAGGCAGAATACGCCCTTACTATCCTGTAAAGGTTTGCCGGGAAACTTCCGAGGATGTATGAAAGGTCAAAGTCCGCAGACCTTGAAATGAGTTCAAACTTTATCATGTTTCTTCTTACTTTTTGGGGAAAATGCATTGCAAGTCTTAAAGTTGCAACGTTTATGGACTTTATAAGGGCCGTCCTTACCCTCACGAAAGGAGAAAACCTACCGCTGTAGTTTTCCGGCCTCCACCAGAACTTTCCGGTAAAAATTTCAAGGGGTTCGTTGGAAACAAAATCAAGGGGAGACCAGCCGTTCTGGAAAGCGGTCAGGTAAGTAATGGGTTTTGCGGTTGAGCCTATGGGTCTTAAAATCCTGAAAGCCCTGTTCAGCGGAGTTTCCTTAAAGTCCGTTCCTCCGACAACGAAAAGAACTCTTCCTTCCTTGTCAATTGCAAATCCGGCGCACTGGAGGTTTTCAACGTTGTGTTTTTCAGCATACATCTTTGTGTATTTTGTCAAAACGCTTTGAGCGAACTTTTGAATTCTCAAGTCAACCGTTGTTTTTATCTCAAGCCCGGCCGAATAAAGGTCTTTCAAAGGAAGGATTTTCTTTCTTGAAATTTCAAACTTAACGAGGTCAAGAACGTATCCTTCGGAATTCGGAACGTTGGGTTTTTTCAAAGGTGTAAGGGGTTCTTTGATGGCTTTTAAATACTCCTCCTTTGATATTAGACCGAGATTCAACATCTTTTTGAGGACAAAATTTCTTCTTCTTAAAGCCCTGTCGGGATGCTTGAACGGATTGTAATATTCGGGTCCCCTGATTATTCCCGCAATAAGTGCGCTTTCCGCAAGAGTTAACTGGGAAGGGTCTTCCTTGCCAAAAAGAACCCAACTTGCGGACCTCACTCCGTAAGCGCCGTTTGAAAGGTATATGTAGTTAAGGTAGAGTTCAAGGATTTCCATTTTGGTCAGTTTCTTTTCAAGTTCTCTTGCGATTGCTGCTTCTTTTAACTTTCTGCTCAAGGTTTTTTCCGGGCTGAGATAGATGATTTTTGCAAGTTGTTGGGTTATCGTGCTTCCGCCCTGAACGATTCTTCCGCTTTTGATGTCCGCAATTGCTGCCCTTAAAATGCTTATCGGGTCAACTCCTTTGTGTTCAAAAAACCTTTCATCTTCCGTTGCAACAACTGCTTTGATTAAGTAAGGTGGAACGTCTTTTATGGAGGTGTAAAGTCTGAACTTATCTTTGTAAAAAAAGCCAAGTATTTTGCCGTTTTTATCGTAAACTACGCTGGCAAAAGAGGGCATCAATGAATTTTTGAACTCTTCAGAAGCAAATGCATTGAAAGAAATTAGAACGAAGAACAAGAGAATAACTTTTTTCATTTTCACACCATCTTTCGTCTTCTGTAAACTTTTGCAAGGATTTTTGCCACTGCGGTGTAGAACTTGCTGGGAATGTAATCTCCGACTTCACATGTTTCATAAATAGCCCTTGCAAGTTCCGGGTTTTCCTCAACGGGTATGTCGTATTCGTAAGCAATTTCTTTTATTTTTTCTGCGAGAGTATCAACTCCCTTTGCCACAACTTGCGGTGCTTCCATCTTCCCCCTTTCATATTTTAAAGCAACCGCATAGTGGGTCGGGTTCGTGATTACCACATCCGCTTCCTTTACCCTTGCAAGCATTCTCTTTCTTGCAATTTCCCTCTGTTTCTTTCTTATGGCAGACCTGATGAGGGGATGACCTTCATACTGCTTCATTTCTTCTTTCACTTCTTCTTTCGTCATTTTCAAACTTTCTTCGTATTCCCACCGTCTATACATAAAGTCTATGAACGCCACGGGTATTGAAAGAAGTCCGAAAATCAGAAACATTATCACGGTTAGTTTAACCATTATCAGCGCTTGTTGAAAAATTCCGAGTTCCGAGAACGAATAAAATCCGGAAAGAAAGTGCTTTGCGGAAAAATAACCTACGATAAGGGCGATTGCAAGTTTTAGAGAATTTCTGAAAGTTTCAAAAATCGTCTTTAGGGAAACGAGTCTCTGAATTCCTTTAACCGGATTTATGGTATCAAGTTTCGGAGCAAGGGGTTTTAACGAAAAGATAAATCCGAATTGAACAACATTACCGAAGATTCCGACCGCAAGAAGAACCAAAAAAGCCGGTAATATGAGAAGTAAGAAGACATAACCGAGCGTCCAGACTATCAAACTGACATTCAGGGAAAAGGCTTGCGTCATGGTGTAGTTGAATATTCCCACCAGATTTTTGTAAGCGTAAGGTATATAAAAGAACAAAAGCAGAGAAACTGCCACCAAAGAAAGGGAAATGGGAACGTCCTGACTTTTTAGAACGTGTCCTTCCTCTCTTGCCTTTTGTCGCCTTCGCGGTGTTGCTTTTTCGGTTCTTCTCGGGTCTTTTGGCATTTTTTAAGTTCCCCTTACTTTAACCTCGTGTAAACCCAAGCAAGAATCTTTGCAACAGCCCTGTAGAGTTCCGGTGGTATTTCTTCCTCCGGTTCAAGTTTGAACAGCAAATTAACGAGGTTTTTGTCCTCAAGAACCGGAATGCCGTGCTTTTCTGCAAGTTCAACGATTTTCTTTGCAAGGACACCTTCTCCCTTTGCTACCAGTTTCGGAGCCTGGTCTTTCCCTTTTTCATATTTTATCGCAGTTGCTCTGAACTTTTCATCGCTCAAATTGCTTCTCCTTATAAGTTTTAAACCTCTTTACCATTTCTTCGCGGGAGATTTCTTTGGCGATTACCGCTCCGGAAGGACACACCTTAACGCAATGGGCGCATCCGTGGCATATCTCGGGAGAAACAATCTTCAACCTGCCGTCCTCACCTATGGTTCGCGTTTCGCAAACTTCAACGCACGAAAAGCAGTTTAAACACTTGTTTTCGTCAATGCCATTTAAAAACTTCGGAGTGTGAAGTTTTCCTCCGAAGGTAAGGTAAGCGTAGTTTCCGCGTTCGTCGGAGAGGATGTCTTCTTCGTTTATCTCCTTCCACCGGAAGGAACAAGAAGGGCCTCACAAAAAAGCGTCTTCCGGACATACCATTATACATACTCCGTCCCCGAGACAGTATGTCAGGTCTTTTATGACTGCCACCTTTTTACCGCTTTTTTCTGTTAGTTCCAAGCAGTTTCCTGCACAAACTTTGACGCACAATCCGCAACCGCTACACTTTTCTTCAAAAATACCTCCCGGATACTGAACGGTGTGGGGAAATCCTCCCTGACAGAGAACGAGGTTCACCTTGTTTTTATTCCAAGTTCCTTCAATTTTCTTCTCAGCGTGTTTCTGTGAATTCCGAGAATCATTGATGCTTTCTTTTGATTGTAGTTGCATATTCTCAAAACCTCCTCAATGAGAACTTTCTCCGCAGTTCTTATCACGAGTTGGTAAATGTTGTTTCTTTCCTTTTGCTCAACGGAGCAAACTTCAAGAACGAACTGTCTTATCGTATCCGCAAAAGATTGCTTGTTCAAAGAAGGCTCTGAGGGATTTAAATCCTCAATCCTGATTGTGGTGTCGGGAGAAAGCAAAACAGCCCTTCCTATCATGTTTTTTAATTCCCTCACGTTTCCGGGAAATGTGTATTCCGTCAGCCATCTGACCGCTTCTTTTGAAAGTTTCTTTTCGGGGAGTTTGAACTCCCTTGAAAAGTGCTTTATGAAGTAAAGGGCAAGAGGAATTATGTCTTCTTTCCTTTCCCTGAGCGGCGGAACGTTTATTTCAACAACGTTTATCCTGTAGAACAGGTCTTCTCTGAACCTCCCCGAATTTACTTCCTCTCTTATGTTTTTGTTCGTAGCGGAGATTACTCTGACATCTACCTTCACGGGATTCACAGAACCGAGTCTTCTGACCTCTCCGTCTTGCAAAACCCTTAAAAGTTTTGCCTGAAGTTTCAAGGGAAGTTCTGCGATTTCGTCAAGAAAAATCGTTCCGTGATTTGCTTCCTCAAAAAGACCCTTCTTGCGGGATACTGCTCCCGTGAACGCCCCCTTCTCGTAGCCGAAAAGTTCGGCTTCAAGCAAGTTTTCCGGCAAAGATGCACAGTTAACCGCAACGAACTTTCCCTTCCTTCCCGAATACTTGTGAATAGCCCTTGCAATAACCTCTTTTCCCGTTCCGCTCTCTCCCGTTATTAACACCGGAACGTTGCTTTTTGCTATCCTTCCCACGAGTTTGAAGATTTCCTGCATCTTCTTGCTTTTTCCTACAATTTCCGGAAGTTCCGAAGATGAAGAAAGAACTTGAGACTCTTTGGAAAGCCTTTCAACTATTCTTCTTACTTCTTCAAGGGAAAAGGGCTTTGTAAGATAATCAACGGCTCCCATTTCCATTGAACGAACCGCAACTTCAACGTCTCCGTAAGCGGTCATTATCACCACGGGGATTCCTTTCAGTTTTTCAATAAGTTCAAGTCCCGAAGCGTCGGGAAGTTTTACATCAACAAAGGCAAGGAAAAATTCCTGACCGTCTGCAAGTTTTAACGCACTTTCCGCACTGTCCGCTTCTTCAACCTCATAACCGATGGAGTTCAAAAACTTTTTCAAGACAAGCCTTATCGTTTTTTCGTCATCAACGACAAGTATTTTGTTCATGCTCTCCTCATCGGAAGCAAAACGGTAATCTTTGCTCCTCCCGTTCTTCCTTTTTCCATTTTAACACTTCCGCCGTGGGCTTTTATTATCCTTTCCGCAATAAACATTCCCACTCCCAAGGAGTTTTTGGTTGAAGAAAAGGGCTTGAAAGAATCAAAAGGTTCTTTTACTCCTTCTCCGCTGTCTTCAAAACTTACGAATACAAAACCCGAGGGTTCTATCGCATAACCGGTTTCAATCGTTATTTCTTTCCTTTCGGAATGCAGAACCGCTTCAATGCTGTTTTTAAAGATGTTAACAAATGCCTGAGCGAGTTTGTCTTCGTCTCCGAGAATTTCCGGAAGGGAAGGGTCGTAAGAAGTTTGCAGGGAAATGCGGTTCTTCTTGAGTTCCTTTGAAAAGATTTCCGTTATCCGATTGAGAATTTTGTGCAGGTTCACGTTCTTGTAGTTCGGAGTTCCTTCTCCGAGTGCAGAACCCATGTCTTTGAGTAGTCTTGAAAGTCTTTCCACTTCTTCCTTTATGGCTCTTAAAAGTTCCAAATCGCAAGAATTCGTTGACAAAAGGAATTCAACTGCAGTTTTTATTCCCGTCAGAGGATTGCGTATCTCGTGGGCAACAACCTTAAAAAGGGCATCTATGCTGTATCCGAAAAAAGAAGTGTCTATCTGCTGAACCAGAATAACCGCTCCCTTCACTTGGGAGGAAACGAAAAGGGGAGAAATAAAAAAACAGAACCCTTTTTCGGTAAGTCCCAGAATTTCTTTGGTGTCCCTTAAACTTTCTTCTATCTTCTCCTTCAACCGTTTACTGCCCACAACTTCCCATACAACCTTACCTTTTATGAACTTCAAAGAACGATTAATTGCGGTTTCAAACTTCTGATTGGCGGTTAAAATCCTTCCTTCTTTATCCACAACAACGCAGGAAAGGGGAAGGGAAAACAGAAGGTCGTCCACCTTCATTTAAGAAATTGTCGTGCCTCCCTTGAGGTCCTTTATCTTTGATATGTCAATAACTCCCGGAGTGGCGAGTTCTATTCCCGCGGACGCAGCCTTAAACTGCTGGTGAAACTCTTTAAGTTTAGACCTGTCTCCTACGGGAACAACCGCAACTATTTGAGACTTAAACACTATCGCTTCCACGGGTTCTCCGGCAGTGGGGTCAAGGGGCATTATCGTTGCCTGCGCTCCTTTTGTGGTGGGCAGAATTGCAAACATTCCCGCATCTTTCAGTTTGATGTAATCCGAGGACACGCTTTCAACAACTCCGAGAATTCCAGCAGAAGGAACCGCTCCTTCTCCGCCAGAAGTTAAGACAAAAACAAGTTTTCCTTTGAGTTCCTCCATAACTTCACCTCCGCTTTTGTTTGAATACTAAATATAACCCTATTCCCACCGCTGTTGAAACGTTCAGGGAGTCAATTTTACCGCTTGTCTCTATTGATACCGTGTCATCAAGAAAGCCTTTGGCAGAACGGGACAATCCTTTGCCTTCTGCTCCGAAAACGACTCCAAGGGGAAAAGGAAACGAAAATTCTGCCAAAGGCTTTCCGCTGATATCAAAGCCTATCAGCCACCCCCCTCTTTCCTTGAATTCCTCAAGGGCTTTTGAAAAACTTGAAACGATTGAGAAAGGAACGCAAAAAACGCCTCCCGAGGAAGACTTCACAACGACCGGAGTAATTAACACGCTTCTGTCCTTCGGAAGCACTATTCCCGAAACGTCAAACGCACAAGCGGAACGAAAAATGGCTCCGAGGTTTCTCGGGTCCTCAATGTGGTCAAGGAACAGAATCACTCCGTTGGTTGAAACCGTATTTTCAACGAGTTCAAAAAAGTCAACGGGCTCAACGGGAGAAACGACCGCAACTATTCCCTGATGCTTCTTCGTTCCGGAGATTTCTTCAAGTTTCTTTTTTGAAACCTTTGATACCTTTATGCCCCTTTCTTCTGCAAGACCGAGAATATCTTTCTTCTTAAAGGTTTCGGAAACGTAAAGTTTTAAAACCGGAAAGTTCTTTAAAATGGCTTCTCTGACGGGATTAACGCCGTATATGAACATTACTCTTCTTCTTGTGCTTTGCCGGATATCTTGCCCTTTTCAACCTTTATGTCGTCTTCCGTTCCCTCTTCACCGTCGGGACCCGGAGAAACGAGTATAAAAGACTTTCCGTCCGAAACATAAATAAAGTCGTTTCCCCAAGCATCTTTCGGAACTTTTTCCATGTAAGGACCCTTCCAATTCCGGGGAACCGGGTCTTCCTCCGGCTTTTCTACGAGGGCTTTCAGTCCCTGTTCCGTTGTCGGGTAAAAAGAGTTGTCAATCTTGTAAAGTTTGAGGGCTTCCTCTATGCTTTTCATCTGGAACTTGGTTATTTCCTTCTTCGCTTCTTCCCCTTTCTTCACGAAGTTTGAAAGAACTACCGCTGCAAGAAGCCCGAGGATAACCACGACAATTAAGAGTTCAAGAAGAGTAAAACCTTTCCGCTTTTTCATTTCCTACTCCCTCAAGAATTCTTCAAGTTTTTCTACTTCCCACTTGCTTCCGACCGCAACGGGAACTCTTTGGTGCAAACTTTCGGGAACGATGTCCAAGATTCTCTGCTTGCCCGTTGACCCTTTTCCTCCTGCTTGTTCAACGAGAAACGCCATCGGACTTGCTTCATACAACAACCTTAACTTTCCGTTGGTGTTTTTCTTGTCCGCCGGATAGATGAAAATACCTCCTTTAAGAAGCGTTCTGTGAACGTCCGCCACCATTGAACCGACATACCTCAGGCTGTATTTTTCCTGCTTGAGAAAATCAATGTATTTTCTCATCCCGTCTTCAAGCCACTTTTCTCTGTTTGCTTCGTTTATTGAATAGATTTTCCCTTTGTCTTTTAGGGTTACCTTCTCCGAGGTCATAAAGAAGATGCCGGTTTCTGTGTCAAGCGTAAACATTGAAACTCCGTTTCCCGCAGAGAACACAAGGCAGGTGCTCGGTCCGTAAATTATGTATCCTGCACAGATTTGTTCTCTGCCGGGTTTCATCACCGTGTCCTTGTGAACGGAAAAGATGGTTCCTATGCTTACGTTAACGTCAATGTTTGAAGAACCGTCAAGAGGGTCGTAAGCCACCGCAAGTCCCGAACTTTTCAAGGTTATGCTCTCTTCAAGTTCTTCGGAAGCGATTTGAGAAACCTCTTTTCTTCCGGTAAGTGCCTCTTTCAACATTTCGTTGGCAATTTCGTCAAGTTTTTGAACTTCTTCCCCTTGAACGTTAATCCTTCCGGAACTTCCGAGAATTCCTGCAAGTCCCGCTTTCCTGACAAGAGCGGAAATTTCCTTGCCGGTTTCTGCTATTTCAATTACTACTTTTGCCACTTCTTCATCTACCGTCCTTTCAAGGTATGCGTCAAGCCTTACTTTCATATCTCCCCCCTTATTAGATAGGTTTCCGGCAGTTAAAAGTATAGCACAACCTGCAGTATCTTTTGTAGAATTTCATTTCACAACAACCTGCGCTGGGGGTGTCGGTGAGGGACATTCACGAAAGCAGGATAGTAATCCTTGACTTCGGTTCTCAATACACCCAGTTGATTGCAAGAAGGTTGAGGGAAAAGCACATATATACGGAGATACTTCCCTACTACGTTTCTCCCGAAGAAATTTCCGAAAAACCGTTGAAAGGAATCATTCTTTCCGGAGGGCCTTCAAGCGTTTACTCAAAGTCCGCTCCGTTTCCGAAAAAGGAAATCTTTGAACTGAACGTTCCTATTCTCGGAATCTGCTACGGCTTGCAGTTGATAGTTCACCTTTTCGGAGGTAAGGTAGAGAAAGCGGACAAAAGAGAATACGGAAGAGCGATTCTAAAACTGACGGAAAAGAATCCCCTCTTTGACGGCCTTCCGAAGGAGTTTGTCGTATGGATGAGCCACGGAGACAAAGTGTTAGAATTGCCCCGGGGATTCGTTCCAATCGGTGAAACCCAGAATTCTCCCTACTCTGCGGTTTACAGTCCCGAGAGAAAAATCTGGGGAGTCCAGTTCCATCCCGAAGTTTCCCATACCGAGTTCGGTTCCGAAATACTTGAAAACTTTGCGGTCAAAATTTGCGGAGCGGAACCGTCGTGGACGATGGAAAACTTCATAGAGTATGAAGTTGAAAAAATCAGGCAAACCGTAGGAGACAAAAAGGTAATATGTGCCCTTTCTGGCGGAGTTGATTCTTCGGTAACCGCAGTTCTCGTTCACAAAGCCGTAGGTGATAACTTGATTCCCATATTCGTTGACACGGGACTTTTGAGAAAAGGAGAAAGAGAAAGGGTCAGAGAGATTTTTAATAAACTCGGAATAAGAAACTTAAAGGTTGTTGATGCAAGCGAAGAGTTTTTGGAAAAACTCAAAGGAGTCGTTGACCCGGAAGAAAAGAGGAAGATAATCGGCCATACCTTTATAGAAGTTTTTGAAAGGTCTGCCAGAGAAATTGAAGGGGCGGAATTTCTTGCCCAAGGAACTCTTTATCCCGATGTCATTGAAAGCGTTTCGGTTAAAGGCCCTTCAGCGAAAATTAAAACCCACCATAACGTCGGAGGACTTCCCGAAAAACTCAACTTCAAGTTGATTGAACCTTTGAGAGAACTGTTTAAAGACGAAGTTCGCGAACTGGGAAGGAAGTTAGGACTTCCCGAAGAAGTTGTTATGAGGCATCCGTTCCCCGGACCCGGGCTTGCAATAAGGATTATCGGCGAGGTCAAAAGGGAATACCTTGAAATCCTGAGGGAAGCAGATGCAATAGTTCTTGAGGAAATCAAAAAAGCAGGATATTACAACAAGTTGTGGCAAGCATTTGCGGTTTTCCTTCCCGTTAAGAGCGTTGGCGTTATGGGAGATGAGAGAACTTACGAACATGTAATTGTCATAAGGGCAGTTGAAAGTAGCGACGGAATGACCGCAGACTGGGCCAAGTTGCCCTACGAACTTTTGCAAAAGATTTCCTCAAGAATAGTCAACGAGGTGAAGGGCGTAAACAGGGTTGTTTTTGACATAACTTCAAAACCTCCCGGAACTATTGAATGGGA
>CAZZKT010000029.1:0-13494 GCA_964654625.1 uncultured bacterium | reverse complement strand
TCGCTCTTGACTAAATTTCTCTTTGTAAGATAATTACCGCTTGAAAAGTTTTGGAGTCTGGAGGTTACTGAGTTGGCTAAGTTAAGGGTTCACCAACTTGCAAAGGAACTCGGCATTCCGGCCAAAGAACTGCTTGCAAAATTAAAGGAGGAGTTTGACATAGACGTTAAAAGCGTTCACTCGGGACTTGACGAAAAACAAGTTCTTCTGGTCAGAGAATACCTTGCCCCTCAAGTCGTTGAAAAAGAGGAAGAAGAAAAAGAGGTTGAAAAAGAGGAAGAGGTCGTTAAAGAAGAAGTTTCTGCTCCTGAGGAAGAAGTTCAAGAAGTTGAAGAAAAAGAGGAAAAACCGATTGAAGAGGAAAAGGTAGAAGAAGAGAAAAAGGAAGAAAGAGAGGTTAAGCCGAAAAGGCGTTCGGAAGTCAGGATTCTTTCTCCTGAGGAGTTAAGAAGAAGACGGCGTAAGAGAAGATTGAAATTCCGCAGAAAGTTCAGAGAAGAAAGAAAGGTTGAAAAACCCCAAAGGGAAAAGGAAGAGAAAAAACCCGCACAGGTTCAAGAAGTTCCTCCTTCAAAGGTTGAAGAAAAGAAAGAAAAGCCCAAAAGTTTTGAAGAAATAATAGCGGAAAAGAAAAGAGAAAAAGAAGAGTTTGAAGACCAGAAAAAGTTTGAAGAAGTATTAAGGAAGATAGAAGAAAAGAACAGGGCTAAAAGGAAAAAACGCAAGAAAAAGAAGAAAGAAGAAGCGGTTGTTGAGGAAGTTCCCTTTGAAGAACTTTCTGAAGAAGAACAACTTCAAAGGCTCATAGAGGAAGAAGAAAGACAAAAAACTGTTTACATTCCGGAAGTAATTTCCGTCAGGGAACTTGCGGAAAGGCTTGGAGTTGAACCCAATGAGGTTTTGAAAGAACTGATAACTCTCGGAAAACTTGTTGCGGTTAATCAGGTCATAGACTTTGAAACTGCCTCAAAGGTCGTTGAAAAGTTCGGGAAAGTTGCAAAGCCCGAGGGCACGATAGAAGAACCCGCAGTTGAAGAGGAGGAAAAAGAAGCGGAAGAAAACCTCAAACCGAGACCTCCGATAATAACCGTCATGGGACACGTTGACCACGGAAAAACAACCCTTCTTGATTACATAAGAAAAACTAACGTTGCCCAAAGAGAAGCCGGAGGAATTACCCAACACATCGGAGCGTCGGTTGTTGAGGTTGACACCAGCGAAGGAAGAAAAACCCTCGTTTTCCTTGACACTCCGGGACACGAAGCGTTCACCGCAATGAGAGCAAGGGGAGCTCAGGTTACCGACATAGCAGTTCTCGTGGTTGCTGCAGATGACGGAGTGATGCCCCAAACGGTTGAAGCAATAAACCACGCAAAGGCTGCCGGTGTTCCCATAATCGTTGCCATTAACAAAATAGACAAACCCGAAGCAAATCCCGAAAGGGTGAAGCAAGAACTTTCTCAGTATGGTCTGATTCCGGAAGACTGGGGCGGTGACACGATAATGGTTCCCGTATCCGCAAGGACGGGAGAGGGTGTTGACGAACTTCTTGAAATGATAGCGCTTCAAGCAGAACTGATGGAACTCAAGGCAAATCCGGACAAACCGGCTCAAGGAGTCGTTCTTGAAGCAAAACTTGACAAGAAGCGGGGTCCCGTTGCCACCTTGCTCGTTCAGTCGGGAACGCTTAAAGTCGGAGACGCAATAGTTGCAGGACTTTACGCCGGAAAAGTCAGGGCAATGTTCAACGATAAGGGCAAGCAGGTAAAAGAGGCCGGTCCATCCATGCCCGTTGAAGTTCTCGGACTTGAAGGTGTTCCGCTTGCCGGGGACAAGTTCATGGTTGTTGAAGACGAAAAGACCGCAAAGAGAATCGCAGAGAAAAGACAAGAAATAGCAAGAGAAACTTCCCTTGAAAAGGAAAAGAAAATTTCCCTTGAGGACATCTTTTCTAAACTTCAGTCCGGTGAAGTAAAAGAATTAAGGGTTATTCTAAAAGCGGACGCACAAGGTTCAATAGAAGCAATAAGGAAGTCTTTGGAAGAACTCTCAACCGATGAGGTAAGGGTCAACATTCTTCATGCCGGGGTCGGTCCGATTACCGAAAACGACGTTATGCTTGCTTCCGCTTCCGGTGCGATAGTGATAGGCTTTAACGTCAGACCGGACTCAACCGCAAGGAAGTTTGCAGAAGAAGAGGGAGTTGACGTAAGAACCTACAGGGTTATCTACGACATCATAGACGAGGTTAAGAAAGCCCTGCAAGGTCTTCTTGCTCCGAAGGAAAGGGAAGAGATTCTCGGAACTGCGGAAGTCAGGGCTACTTTCAAGATTTCAAAGGTTGGAACGGTTGCCGGTTGCTACGTAAAAGAGGGAGTCATCAGGAGAAACGCAAATGTCAGGCTCATAAGGGACGGAGTGGTGATTTACGACGGAAAGATTGCATCCCTCAAGAGGTTCAAGGACGACGTCAAAGAAGTTTCCGCAGGATACGAATGCGGATTGGCCCTTGAAAACTTTCAAGACATAAAAGTTGGAGATGTTATTGAGTGCTACACGATAGTGAAAGAAGCGCAATCAAATGAAGGACAAGATAATCGTTAAGGGTGCTCGCCAGCACAACCTTAAAAACATTGACCTTGAAATCCCCAAAAACTCACTCGTTGTAATCACGGGGGTTTCCGGTTCGGGAAAGTCATCTCTTGCTTTTGATACCCTTTACGCGGAAGGGCAAAGAAGATACGTTGAAAGCCTCTCAGCGTATGCAAGACAATTTCTTGAACTTATGGAAAAACCGGACGTTGACCTGATTGAGGGTCTCTCACCGGCCATATCCATTGAGCAAAAAACGGTTTCCAAGAATCCCCGTTCAACCGTTGGAACTACAACGGAAATCCACGACTACCTGAGGGTTCTCTTTGCAAGGGTGGGAACTCCTTTTTGTCCGAACTGTGACATTCCCATTCAGCCCCAGACCGTTCAAGAAATCGTTGACAGAATAATGCAAAAACAGGGAAGAAGAATAGTCATCCTTGCCCCGGTTGTAAGAGAAAGAAAGGGAGAACATAAAGATTTGCTTGAAAGACTTGAAAAACAAGGTTTCAGAAGGGTAAGAATAGACGGCAGAGAATACAGGATAGAAGAAAGCCTTGAACTGAAACTGGAAAAAAAGGTGAAGCACACGATAGAAGTCATTGTTGACAGGGTCAAGGTGTCAGAATCTTCAAGAACGAGAATTGCGGATTCCGTTGAAACTTCCGTTAAACTCTCCGGAGACGTTGTGATTATTCAGGACTACGATTCAAAGACGGAAGAAGTAATATCAACCAAAGGAGCATGCCCCAAGTGCGGATACTCGTTTCGGGAAATTTCTCCGAGGCTGTTTTCTTTCAACAGTCCCCTCGGAGCGTGTCCAGAATGCGGAGGGATAGGTTTTACGATGGCTCTTGACGTTCAAAGCGTTATGGACTTTAAACGCCCAATCATTTACAGCCTTGAACTGACCAAATACTCAAAGTTTGAATACCTTGAAGACATGATAAGAACTGCCTGCGACTACCTCGGAATAAGTCCTTACACTCCCGTTGAAGAAATTGACAAGGAAACTCTTGATTTCATTCTTTACGCTCCAAAACAACCTTGGAGAGTTTATCACACGGTTCCTTTCAGAAAAGGTTACTTCAGAGCCTATTACTTTGAAGGAATTGCAAGACACTTGGAAAGAAGGTTCAGAGAATCCGAGTCAGAACAGGTCAAAGAACTTCTTGAACCATACATGAAAGAAGTAGTTTGCAGGAGTTGCAACGGTAAACGCTTAAACAAAGAAGCGCTTTCTGTAAAGATTTCGGGACTCAACATAGCGGACGTTGAGTCAATGAGCGTTAAGGAGTGTTTAAAGTTCTTTGAAAATCTCAAACTTGAAGGGAAGAAAAAAATTATTGCGGAAAGGATTTTAAAAGAAATCATAAACAGACTTTCATTCTTGAAGGACGTCGGTCTTGATTACCTGACGCTTGACCGCAGGACTTCAACCCTTTCCGGGGGAGAATCCCAAAGAATAAGGCTTGCCACTCAACTCGGTTCAAGATTAACCGGTGTTCTCTACGTTCTTGACGAACCGAGCATCGGGCTTCACCAGAGGGACAACCAAAGGTTGATTTCAACCCTCAAAGGTTTGAGAGACCTCGGAAATACCGTAATCGTCGTTGAACACGATGTAGAAACCATTGAAAGCGCAGACTACGTAATAGACATGGGACCCGGAGCGGGAGTTCACGGAGGAGAAGTGGTAGCCTGCGGAACGGTTGAAGACATAAAGAACAATCCCAACTCCCTTACGGGCAAATACTTAAAGGGCGAGTTAAAGATTGAAGTTCCGAAAAAGAGGAGGAAACCGAAGGGATGGTTGAGAATCGTAGGTGCAAGGGAGCATAATCTCAAAAACATAACCGTTGAAATACCCCTCGGAGTTTTCGTTTGCGTAACGGGCGTTTCGGGTTCCGGAAAGTCAACTCTCATAAACGACATTCTTTACAAGTCCCTTGCGAAGATTCTATACGGTTCTAAGGAAGAACCCGGAAAACACGACAGGATAGAAGGGGTTGAACAAATAGACAAAGTTGTCAGGGTTGACCAATCTCCAATCGGAAGAACTCCCCGTTCCAATCCCGCAACATACGTTGACGTGTTTACTCCCATAAGAGAACTGTTTGCCTCAACTCCAGAAGCAAGGGCAAGGGGATACAAGAAGGGGCGTTTTTCTTTCAACGTTCCCGGAGGAAGGTGCGAAGCCTGCAAGGGAGACGGAGTTATAAAGGTGGAAATGCACTTTCTACCGGATGTTTATGTTGTCTGCGATGTGTGCGGAGGGAAAAGGTATAACAAGGAAACCCTTGAAATAACCTACAAAGGAAAGAACATCTACGAAGTCCTTGAAATGACCGTTGAAGAAGGTATGGAATTCTTCAAGCATCATCCCCAGATATTTGAGAAGTTGAAGGTTATGTATGAAGTCGGATTGGGATACATAAAACTCGGACAACCCGCAACAACACTTTCCGGCGGAGAAGCACAGAGAATCAAACTTGCCAGAGAACTTTCAAAGAAGGCAACCGGAAAAACCCTTTACATACTTGACGAACCCACTACCGGCCTTCACCTTCACGACATAAACAAGTTAATTTCCGTTCTGCAAAAACTCGTTGACAGGGGAAACACGGTTGTGGTGATTGAACACAACCTTGACCTCATAAAGTGTGCGGACTGGATAATTGACCTCGGACCGGAAGGGGGAGACGAAGGAGGTGAAGTTGTAGCGGTCGGAACGCCGGAAGAGGTTGCAAAAACCGAAACCTGGACCGGCAAGTTTTTGAGAAAGGTTTTGGGAGGTTAGGATGGAAACCTTTTTAAAAATCAGTGCCATCTTTTTTGACGTTATTTTCGTTGTTCTTGTGGTTTATCTTTTGTTCGTGTTCGGAATCAGGATTTACTGGCACTTCAAATCAAAAAGGCTGAAAGATTCACCTTTACCCCTTGAAGGAGAACTTTTAAAACTCAAAAAGGGAAAAGGAGCGGTTTACTTTTACTCTCCCACTTGTAAGCCGTGCAAAGTCGTTGAGCCCGTAATCAGAAAGTTGACAAAAGAACTCAAGGGAGTAAAGTTTGTGAGAGTGGATGTAAGTAAAAATCCGGAATTGGCCAGAAAACTTGGAATTCTTGCAACTCCGTCTATCTTAATTACAAGGGACGGCACGATAAAGGAAGTTATTTTGGGTCCCGTAAGTGAAAAAATTTTGAGAGAAAAACTCTCGGGTTAAGATGGCTGAATTCATAGACAGAGCAAAGATTTTCGTTCAGGGAGGAAGAGGAGGAGACGGGTGCGTTGCTTTTAGGAGGGAAAAGTTTGTGCCGAAAGGAGGTCCTTCCGGGGGAGACGGAGGAAAGGGAGGGGATGTAATTCTTGTTGCAGACAGAAACCTTCATACCCTCATTGACTTCAAATACAAAAGACACTACAAAGCGGAAAGGGGAAGACACGGCGAGGGAAACAAGCGAACGGGGAAAAGCGGTAAGGACCTCATAATAAAAGTTCCCGTGGGAACGGTCGTAAAAGACGCAGAAACCGGTGAAATACTCGGAGACCTGACAGAACACGGCCAAAGACTCGTTGTGGCAAGAGGGGGAAGGGGAGGAAGGGGCAACGCATCTTTTGCAACTCCAACCCGTCAAGCACCGGACTTTGCAGAACCCGGAGAACCGGGAGAAGAAAGGTGGATTGAACTTGAATTAAAACTTCTTGCGGATGTCGGACTGGTGGGTCTTCCGAATGCCGGAAAGTCAACCCTTCTTTCAAGAATTTCTTCCGCAAAGCCGGAAATTGCGGACTATCCTTTCACTACCTTAAAACCGATATTAGGCGTTACAAAAGTCGGAGACTTTTCTTTCGTCGTTGCGGACATTCCCGGACTCATTGAGGGAGCCCACAAAGGAAAGGGACTCGGACACGAGTTTTTGAGACACATTGAACGAACCAAAATCATACTTCACCTGATTGACCTGACCGACCCTACCGTTTCGCCGGAAGAAGCGTTTGAAAAAATCAGCAGGGAACTTGCCCTTTACTCCGAAGAACTCGTAAAAAAACCGAGAATCGTTGTTGGAACGAAGATAGACGCTCTTGCGGACAGGTCTGTTATTCCGAAGTTAAAAAACTACTTTGAAAGTAAAGGGTTTCCGTTTTTTGCGATTTCTGCCGTTTCCGGAGAAAACCTGCGGGAACTCCTCCAGTTTACCGCAAAGAAGTTAAGGGAGAGCAATGTTTAAGGGCATAAAGAGAATAGTAATCAAGGTGGGTTCTCAACTTCTTTCCGGAAACGGCGGTATAAACTCCGAGTTCCTTTCTAAACTTGCTTTTCAGGTTTCGCAACTTGTGAAGGAAGGAAGGGAAGTTATTATCGTCAGTTCCGGTGCGGTTCTTTCCGGGATAAAGGCTTTAAATCTTTCAAGAAAACCGTTCTCCCTTCAAGAAAAGCAGGCACTTTCTGCCATCGGTCAGCCATACTTGATGGAAGAATACAGGAAAAGTTTTTCACGGTTTGGTTTAAAAGTGGCTCAAGTTCTTTTAACTGCGGAAGATTTAAGGTCAAAGGAGCGATTTGTTAATGCACGAAACACTTTTGAACAACTTTTAAAGTTCAAAGTCGTTCCGGTGGTTAACGAAAACGACACCGTTTCGGTTGAAGAAATAAAAATCGGAGACAACGACAACCTTTCCGCTCACGTTTCCGTCCTCGTTGATGCGGACATTCTCATTATGTTGAGCATAACGAACGGGATTTACGACAAAGACCCCAATGTTTTTGAGGATGCAAAACTTATTCCGGAAGTAAGAAGTCCCGCAGAACTCAAAAAGACCGGAATCTTCAAGACAAAAACCTCCTTCGGGACGGGAGGTATGTTAACGAAAATTGAAGCTGCGGAAAAAGCTGCGAAAAAGGGCATTCCCGTGGTTGTGGCGGGAGGCGAGGTGGAAAACGTTGTTCTAAGAATTCTGAAAGGGGAAAGAATCGGAACTTTGTTTATACCCGAGAAAAAACTCAGGGCAAAAACTTACAGAATTTTGTATCTGTTAAAATCTAAAGGAAAGGTCTTTATAGACGAGGGCGCGGAGAAAGCAATAACCGAAGGAGGGAAAAGTTTGCTGGCAAAGGGAGTTAAAAGGGTTGAGGGAACTTTTGAAAGGGGAGACGTGGTTGAAGTTTGTTCAATGGACGGTAAGGTTCTGGGAAAGGGCATTGCAAGGTGTTCAAGCGATGACCTTCAAAACTTTTCAAAAACCTTCATTCACAGGGACGAACTGGCTCTCTTTGAGGAGGAAGCATGAACTGGAGTGCGGAAACTTATTCCCGTTTTAAAGTTTCCTTCGTGAAGGGGGAAAACTGCTACCTTTGGGACAAAAACGGCAAGAAGTATCTTGACATGCTTTCCGGAATAGGGGTGTGCAACCTCGGACACGCAAACCCTCAAGTTGCACAAGCAATTTGCGAACAGGCTAAAACCCTCATTCACACTTCAAACCTGTTTGAAATAGAAGTTCAAGACACTCTTGCAAGGATGATTTGCGAAAATTCATTCGGGAAAAAGGTTTTCTTTGCAAACAGCGGAGCGGAAGCGGTTGAAGGAGGACTGAAGTTTGCAAGAAAGTGGGGAGCAGAAAGAGGAAAGTGGAAGATACTCGCTTTTGAAAATTCCTTTCACGGAAGAACTTTCGGGGCTTTATCAATAACCGGGCAGGAAAAACACAGAAAAGGTTTTGCACCTCTTCTTGAAGGTGTTGAATTTGCAAAGTTTAATGACATTGACAGCGTCAAGAAAAAACTTTCCGAAGAATTTTGTGCTATCGTCGTTGAACCGATTCAAGGAGAAGGAGGAGTAGTTCCCGCGGAAAAAGAGTTTTTGGAAGGACTCAAAGACCTGTCGGAAAAACTTGACGTTTTGCTGATTTTTGACGAAGTGCAAACGGGAATGGGTAGAACCGGGAAACTCTTTGCTTACCAACTTTACGGGGTTGAGCCGGACATAATGCTTCTTGCAAAGGGTCTTGGCAACGGAGTTCCGATAGGGGCAGTCGTAATCGGAGAAAGGGTTTTGTCCGCCATAAAGCCCGGCATCCACGCTTCCACTTTCGGAGGAAACTACCTCGCCTGCAGGGCAGGGATTGAAGTAATGAAGCAACTCCTTAAAGAAAACTTTTTGGAGGAGGTTGAGAAAAAAGGAGCGTTTTTGAAAAACAAACTTGAAGAACTCGTTAGAGAATTCGGAAAACCTCTTCTGTCGGTAAGGGGAAAAGGATTAATGCTCGGAATAGTTTGCTCTGAACCGTGTAAAGACGTTCCCGCAAAAGCCCTTGAAGAAGGACTGATAGTAAACTGCACCGCAGGAAACGTCATTCGCTTACTTCCTCCCCTTACGATTACTTACAGCGAAATTGAACTCGGAGTAGAACTTTTGAAGAAAACTCTGGAGAAGGTATGGAAGTAAAGGAACTTTCTTCAAACCTTTTTGAGTGTGAAGAACTCACAAGGGAACTCGTAGTTGATGCTCTTGAAGCCTTCGTAAAGGTTTTAAAGAAAGTTCGCGGAAAAGTTGATGCAATTTATCCCGGAGACCCGTTCGTTTTACCTTTGGCAATGTTCGTTTCCGACCTTCTCTCGGTTCCCGTAAAGCAGGAACTCTTTTTGAAACCAGAAGAAAAAATTCTCGTTCTTTTTTCAATCCTTGACAAGGAAAGAATAACGGAAAACTATGTCAGAAGGAAAATCCTCTTGGTGAGAGAAAAAAGCCCACTTTCTCCTTCCGTAATAGTGGGTTCTGACAAAAAGTTCGGAGAAATTCTTTTAATCAAGTTCAGAAAAAACGCGGGAATTTTCAGTTACAGGTTTTTAAGGGAAGCGGTAAAAAACTACTTTTATCCGACCAAAGGAGAAATCACTCACTACACTTCCGAACTTTGGGAACTTTCAAAGCAAGAATACAAGCATTTTCTCCGTGCAAAAAGAATAAGAGACAACGCAATGAAGTATTCCGGCGAAAAGTTGCCCGCTTTAAAGTCCATTGACGAGGACGGAGAAATAGTCGTATGGGAAAAGTTTGTTAAATTTTCTCTGAGCGTTCCCGAAGTTTCTCAAAGTGAAAGAGTTTCCATCAAGGTTGAAAAGTTAATTCAACTTGAAGATAAAAACCTTCATTCCGCAGTCGTTTCCTTCATTGAGTTCCTTGCCCAATCCCTTGAACAGCACTTTCCGGTTAACGTTGCCTACTCAAACCTTGAAGTGGTTGAAAAAGAAGGTGTTTTAATCATACCGAGAGCGGTTCAAGTTCTCGGAGGAGCGGATTTAAGGCTTGAGATAGTTCTTAGAAGCCAAGACCTTGAAGAAGACTACGAAGTTCTGATATCAGAACTTGAAAGTTCTTTCCGCTCAATGTTCAAAGAGGTTTTCGGCAAAGACGCCTTCAAGCCTTTTGCGGACGTTGTTGTAGAAAAGGAAGCGGGGAAAGTTCACGTTTACCTTTCGTGGTTTGTTGACGAGGGAATGGTCAAAAAACTTCTTGAAAAGGTAAGTAAAAAGTGGCTCGTTGCAAGGCTTCTTCACAGAAAACAGTTAAAAGCCAAGTTCAACGAACTGTTTCGCTTTATGGAAGACTTTGAATTTACGCCGGAAAACGTAGAAACCCTCTTTTCTTACTTCAAAAGCCTTTGGAACAGAAACTCCGTAATTTTTAAGGTTCATGCGCGGGAAATCGTTGAGACGTTGAAGTCAAAGGGGTTATTTCCGGTGGTCGGGTGGTATGGAGCGAAATTAGAATCTTCCCCGGTGAGCGAAAGGGAGTTCATCAGACTTCTCCTGAACACTGCGGGTTTTGAAAACGCCCATCATTTTCTTGCAGAAACGGACACTTACTTTACTCCCGTTTCCGTAAAAAGGATTTACAGACCCAACTGGGAGAAAGTTATAAAAGAAAATCAGGAAATCGTCCTGAAGGCAGAACCTTTAAATCCGCAGACACCGATAACTTACGTTCTTAACAGCACCGACGGAAAGTTTCTCGGAACAATACCGCCGGTTATTTCTCACTACGTTTGGGCAAAAGAACTTTCCGGCAAAAAAATTAAGTGCGAAAAACTCTACTTTGACCCGGACATTTTTTCGGAAACCTCATACTGGGTGAAAATCAGGTGTCTTTAACGGTTAAAAACCTAAAAATACTCTCCGAAAACGGAATTCCTTTGGTGAGGGACGTTTCCTTTTCCGTTAATCCGGGAGAAATTACCTGCCTTGTTGGGGAAAGCGGTAGCGGTAAAACCTTGACTTCCCTTGCAATTTTGGGCCTTCTTCCGGGCCGTATGAAAGTGGAAGGGGAAGTAAAACTGGACGGCCTTGACTTAACCGATGAGAACGTCCAGAAGAAAACGAGGTGGAAGCAAATATCTGTTGTGTTTCAAGACCCTGCAAGTTCACTAAATCCCCTGCTGAAGATTAAAACGCAAATAGAAGAAGTTTTGAAAGTCCACAAGTGTTCGGAAGACACTTACGAAAAAGTAATTGAACTTTTGCGAAGGGTTCACATTAAAAATCCCGAAGACACCGCAAACCTTTATCCGCATCACCTTTCGGGAGGAATGAAGCAAAGAGTGGCAATTGCCATGGCCGTTGCGTGCAAGCCGAAATACCTAATTGCAGACGAACCGACAACCGCACTTGACGTTTCAATCCAGAAAAAGATTCTTGACCTCTTTAAAGAAACCGCACAGGCAGGAACGGGAGTTCTTTTCATAACCCACGACTTGAGCGTGGTGAAAGACATAGCCCGGAAAATTTGCGTTGTTTATGCGGGATACACGTTTGAGTTCGGGGATGCAAAAAAAGTTCTTAAAAACCCGCTCCATCCATACACCGCCGGACTTATAAAGGTTTCCCCGAGAATCCAAACCCTCGGAAAAAGAAAACTGCCCTTCATCCCCGGGTATTTACCGGAAGCGAACAAAATCCCTCCCGGTTGTCCCTTTCATCCCCGATGCGAATACGCGGTGGACGTATGTAAAAAAAGCCTTCCGCCCATGAGGGAAAAGGACGGAAGGCTTGTAAGGTGTCACTTACTCTAAAAGTTCCTCTACGGAAACGACTTCTCCTACCTTTCCTGCAATGTCTGGACCGGGTTTTAGTGTCTTCTTTCCAGGTCTCCAGTTTGCAGGACAAGCCTCATCGGGATGCTCGTAAACATACTTCCACGCATCAAGTTGCCTTAAAAGTTCGTTTACGCTCCTTCCTACGGGCGGTTCAAGGACTTCTTCCGCAACTATTATTCCGTCGGGATTGATTATGAATCTGCCTCTTCTTGCAAGTCCCGCTCCCTCAATGTAAACTCCGTATTTCCTTGAAACTTCTCCCGTCGGGTCTTCCGCAAGTAAAAACTTCACGTCCTTCATAAGAGGTTCAACTTTGCAGAAAATTTGATGGCTGAACTTCGTGTCCGTTGAAATGGCAATCAGTTCTGCTCCTTTTGCTTTAATTTCGTCATATTTTGCTGCGACCGCAGCAAGTTCTGTTGGTCAGACAAAAGTAAAGTCCGCAGGATAAAAACAAATGACCAAGAACTTTCCTTCATTGTTGGGAACGTAATCGGAAAGTTTAACCGTTGTGTAGGTGTCATTTACAGGGTCGTAAGCCCCCAATTCAAACTCCGGAGCCTTTTGTCCTACCAAAGCCATTTCAAATACCCCCTTTTTAAGAATTTAATGCCGTTTATAATTTTAGCATACTTCCACTATGAGAACAACCTTTCCGCAAACTTCTTAAACCTTGAAAGTCCTTCTTTTATGTCTTCCATTGAGGTTGCATACGAAAGTCTCAAGTATCCGTTCATTCCGAAGGCTGAACCCGGAACAACCGCAATCCTTGCCTCTTCAAGTAAGATGCTCGCAAGTTCAACGTCGCTGTCCACCTTGGCTTTTTCCATCAGTTTTTCAACGTTCGGAAATGCGTAAAAAGCTCCTTTCGGCAACCTGCACCGAACTCCGGGAATGCTGTTTAAAGCCTCTACCATATACTTTCTCCTTTCGTCGTAAGCCTTAATCCACTCCTTCAAGAAACTTTTGCTTCCTCTGAGTGCAACCACTCCCGCTTTTTGGGCTATTGAGTTGACGTTTGAAATTGATTGGGAATTAATTTTTATCATTGCCTTGATTATTTCTTTTGGTCCCCCCGCAAATCCGACCCTCCAACCGGTCATGGAAAACGTCTTGGAAAGAGCATTTATCGTTACCGTCCATTCCTTTACTTCGGGAGACAAAGAAGCAACGCTTACATGTTTTTCGCCCTCGTATATCAACTTTTCGTAGCATTCGTCAGAAACAATCAATATCTGGTTTTCAACGCAAAACTCTGCTATCTTTTCAAGTTCGTCCTTCCTGTAAACGCTTCCCGTCGGATTGCTCGGGGAACAGAGTATAAGGGCTTTTGTCTTATCCGAAGTAGCCCTTTCAAGTTCTTCAACCGTAATTTTGAAGTCGTTTTCCTCTTTCGTTTCTACAAAAACGGGTTTCCCGTCAGCCAACTTCACCTGTTCGGGATACGTAACCCAGTATGGAACCGGAATAATTACCTCGTCTTCCGGGTCAATAATGGACAAGAAAAGTGAAAAAAGAGCCTGTTTTGCTCCGTCCGTTATAACGATTTGAGACGGTTCGTAGTCAATGTTGTTTTCCACCCTGAACTTTTCTGCAACTGCCTCCCTTAACTCCTGAATGCCCGCAGGAGGAGTGTATTTTGTGAACCCTTCTTCAATGGCTTTCACCCCGGCTTCTTTAATGTGTTCCGGAGTGTCAAAATCAGGTTCTCCAGCAGAAAAACTAATCACGTTAATCCCTTTAGCCCTTAACTCTTTGGCTTTGGCACTTATAGCCATCGTGGGAGACTCCGCAAGCCTTTTCACCCG
>CAZZKT010000028.1:0-13877 GCA_964654625.1 uncultured bacterium | reverse complement strand
AGGAAAACTGTGGTGTATAATTTCTCTGAAAACCAAAAATTTGGTTGGTGGAGCAAAGATGGAAAAAACAGTAGTTCTTGCTGTTGATGACGAAGAATTCAACTTAGACTTAATAGAACTTGCTCTTTCAGAAAACCCAGATTTTGAAATTCTTAAGGCTCGCAACGGCAAAGAAGCATTAGAAGTTTTAAAAACCAACAATGTGGATGTGATTCTTCTTGATCTTGCTATGCCAGTAATGAACGGTATTGAGGTTTTAAAACACTTAAAAAGCGATGAAAAATATGCACGCATTCCAGTAATCGTCATCACCGCTAACGCAGAAGAAAAAAACAGAGCATTAGAACTCGGAGCAAACGACTTTTTGGCTAAACCGATTGATGTTGAAGAACTCAGATTGAGAACTTTAAACCATTCAAAGTTAAAGAAATATCAAGACTTGCTTGAAAAAACAAACATCATTTTGGAACAAAAGGTTAAAGAGCGGACCAAACAATTGAGAGAAGCATTGGAACTCTTAAAGGAAGCAGAATACGAAACTGCACTGCGACTGGGTATGGCTTGTGAGTTTAGAGATACAGAAACTGGAATGCACATTAAAAGAGTAAGTTTGTTTTCAAAACATTTAGCATCATTGGCAGGCTTGTCAGAGGAAGAACAAGAATTAATACTGCGCGCTTCACCGCTACATGACATAGGAAAAATTGGAATTCCAGATAGCGTCTTGCTAAAGCCTGGTAGATTGACAAAAGAAGAATTTGAAATTATCAAAAAACACACTTTAATAGGCGGAGAACTCCTAAAGGGAACGGAAAAGTTTCCCGTTTTGCGAACAGCGCGAATAATTGCTCTTCAACACCATGAGAGATGGGACGGTAAGGGATACCCATACGGCTTGAAAGAAAATGAAATCCACATATTTGGTAGAATAGTGGCAATTGCGGACGTATTTGATGCTCTTACATCAAAAAGAGTTTACAAGCCTCCTATGCCCGTTGAAAAAGCAATAGAAATAATGAAAGAAGGAAGGGGAACACAGTTTGATCCAGACCTTCTTGATGTTTTCCTTAAAAACGTTGAGGACTTTATAAAAATCAAGGAAGACTTCCCTGACACCCAACAATCTCATTTGGTTTCTATTTGCAAATCTTTGCGAGGTGAACATTCATGAAGGTTTTAGTTGTTGAAGATGATGCCTTCAATCAAGAAGTTGCTAAAGAACTGATAACCATGCTTTGCCCTAATGTTGAAGTTGAAATTGCCGGAAACGGAAAAGAAGCGCTGGCCAAAATGCAAGAAAAAGAGTTTGACTTAGTTTTCTCTGACATAGACATGCCAGAGATGAACGGCATAGAACTTGTAAAAGAAATCAAAAGCAGGTTTCCTAACCTTCCAGTGGTTGCTCTTACCGCTTTTGCAGTTGTTGGTGATAAGGAAAGACTGCTTCTTGAAGGTTTTGATGATTATGTTTCAAAGCCAATAGAAATTCAGGAACTTCAACGGGTAATAAGCAAATATCTGCTAAGCGGAGATTAGATGTTAATAGAGGTTTTTGAAAAATTAGAAGATGTTCGCCCGATTGAAAGCGAACGTTGTTTGGTTTTAATCACTGAAGACCTTTGGGAAAAGAAACATGTTTTAAAGGCAAACCTTGAGTGTCGTGATTTTTACGGGGTAGTTGTTCCATACATAATCTCAAACCGGAAGTTTTTGAGAAGCGGAATTTTGGTTTTTTCCCTGGATAACGGTGCGAAGGTTGAAATTACGCCCTTAGATAAGCCAGAAGAATCGCTAAAATCGTTAAGAACTTTTAAAACAATTCTACTGTTTGTTGATGGAATTAGTCCATTTATTGACACGTTTGTTTCCAAATTAAATCAAATCTTTGAAGACAGTAAAGTCAAAATCCTTGGAACAGGTGGAGGATTTAAAAAACTTTCCAAGGAGCCCTGCTTATTTGATGGTGAAAAAGCGTTCAAGGATTGTGCTTTACTCGTCGGTGTAAACTGCGAAGTGGACGTTAGTATCGGTCACGGTTGGAAGCCCATTCATGGGCCATTGGTAGTGACTAAAAGTAAAGACAACTTGATTTATGAAATAAACGGTGAACCCGCTTTAAAAGTTTATAAACGTGCTTTAAAGGAGATTGCAAATATTGAAATCAGCAAAGAAAACTTTTGCGAAGTTGCTCATGCATTTCCGTTGGGTATCGTGTCTTTAAGAGACAAGGAGTGCATTCTTAGAAACTTCATTGGTTTTGAAGGTGATGCTTTGATTGTAGCGAGTTCAATACCTGTTTTTTCTAGCGTTTTTATTATGAAAGGAGAGAAAGAAGAACTTATTGATGCCAGTTGCAAAGTTTCTTGGGAAGTTTTTAGTAAGAGTCAGGGAAAGGTGGCAATCTTGTTTGATTGCGTATCAAGAATATTCTCCTTGGGAGAGGACGGATTAAAAGAGGAAATTGACAGAATATTCTTGTGTGCTGGTAGGAAAGACATAAAAGTTTTTGGAGTTTCGGGAGTAGGAAATATAACAAACGCAAATTACGACGAAGTAAAGTTTTTGAATAAAACAATTTTAATGGGAGTTTTCAAAGATGAGGGATTACGAAGTAGTTAAAGACTTGTTGGTTCCAAGGGACTTGATTGATGTGAAGGTGAGAAAGCAGATTTTAGAAAAACTACAACCTTATTTGGATTTTGTTTTCCAAAAGTTTTATGAAACTTTGATTCAAAATCCTGAAACTTCACAATTTGTTCCCAAAGAAAGTATCCCCAGGCTGATAAAAGGTCAAAAGAAGTTTTTGTCTTTTATCCTAACTTCCGAGTTAAATGAAAGTTTTTACAGTGAAGTTTTAAAAGTTGCTCAATTACACGTGAGATTAGGAATAAAAGATGTTCACATGGTATATGGTTTTAACGTTCTACTGCTGTTATTTTGTGAAGTGTTTAAGAAGGAAGGATGGGATTTTTATCCACAATTTTTGAGTTTTCTCAAATTTGTAGAATTTCTCATGATTTCCGCACATTCAAAACAAGAAAAAGTTGAATTCCAGCAAAGGCAGAAACTTTTTGAAGCAATAAACGAACTCTATCTTGCTTTTAGAGGTCACAGGCGAGCTCAATCGGCAATTGAAAAACTGTGGTTTTTTAAAGATAAGAAGAAATTCATTGAGTTTGCAAAAAGAAACGGTGTTCCTCTTAAACCTGAAGACTGCGCAGTTTTAAGGAAAGTCAATGAAATTAAAAATTCAGGGGTGGAAAGTCCTATTCCTGTTAACTTTGATAAGTTAGAAAGACTGTTGACCTTGTGGATAGAAAAGATTAACAACCTCTTCAAGGCCATTGAAAACAACGATGAAAAACGAATAAAGGAAACCTACGAAGATATAAGCACCATTTCAAGCAAAATTTCTAAACTTTTTGGAGAACCACTTCAAGATTTGGCTTCCACTATGTTTTTAGCAGTCAATTCAGGAATAAGGTTTCTTCAAATGATAACAGAATTCCTGTATCAAAGCAAAGCAGTTTCTGACGAAAGTGTGTTTTTAGAGGAATTAAAACACAAAATTAGAGAAGTTTTTGTTTCTGCTTTAGGATGGGCCATAGAAAAAATAGAGTTTAGCAAAGAACTAAACGATGAAAGCGAGTATGATGTAGTCCAACATATGGAAATTGAAGATAACCTGCTTTACGTTGGCGTAAAATTAGCAAACGTTCCTTACAAAATTTACCTAAAAGAACTCATTGGGATTCTTCTTCAAATTTCAAAAATAGTTGTCTTTTTGAAGGAAAGAGAATTGGAACTCAAAAAATTGGCAGACCGTGCGGAAGCAGCAAGTAGAGCAAAAGACATGTTCTTGGCAAATATGAGCCACGAACTTAGAACGCCTCTAAATGCCATCATAGGTTTTTCCCAAATCCTTCAAATGAGAAAAGACATCCCAGAAACTATTAAACCCTACATTGAAAAAATTCACATTGCAGGAAAAAACTTGCTTGACTTGGTAAATACCATTCTTGATTTTGCCAAACTTGAAGCAGGAAAGATAGAAATGAAACCTCAACGGGTGAATATAAAGGAAATTCTTCAAGAAGTTTATTCAATAATTTTACCGCTCGTTCAACAAAAAGGACTCACTTTTGAATATCCAAAAGAATCCTCATTTACGATTTACGCAGATCCGAAACTTATAAAAGAGGTTTTCCTTAACCTCCTTTCAAACGCCGTAAAATTTACGCCTTCTGGAGGTAAGGTTTGGATAGACATAAACTTTTCAAAAGAAGAAAATGCTTATGTTTTTTCCGTTTGTGATACTGGCATAGGAATTAAGAGAGAAGACATTCCTAAAATTTTCAGTCCTTTTACACAGCTTGAAAATCCAATGCAAAAGAGCACAAAAGGAACCGGTTTGGGACTTGCTATAACTAAAAGGATAGTAGAACTACACAAGGGAAAAATTTGGGTTCAGAGTGAATATGGAAAAGGAACTTGCTTTTTCTTCTCCATTCCCGTAACCAAAGAGATTGAATACTTTGAAGTAGTGAAGTCCCAAAGTGGTTCTGCAAAAAACATATTGATTCTTGAGGATTACAGTTTTGACATTCAGTTGTTTAAAGAGTGTCTCAAAGACGATTACAACTTGTTCATAACGAATTTTGTTCAAAAAGGTTTGGAAGTTTTGGAAAAGGAAAAGATAGACTTTATCATTCTTGACTACTTTTTGGCGGATGGGGTAGGAACAGACATTGTTGACTATCTTTTAGAAAAGCGAGCCAGAATTCCACTGGTGCTTCTTTCCGCGGAGAAAAAGATTAAGAACTTGCCTGTATGGGATAGATACGAACACATAGTTAAGAAAGCGGTGAAAACGGAATTAAAGTGTGAAGAATTGAAGAAAATTTTGGCTCGGTATTTGGAAGACTCTTAAAAAGGGAGGTTGGAGGATGGAACTAAAGGAACTCGTTGAGGAGGCTTGGAAAGACAGGAAACTCCTGAAGGAAAAGAAATACAAAGAGGCAGTTCTTGAAACCATAGACCTTCTTGACAAGGGTAAACTGCGCGTTGCGGAGAGAATCTCCGTCGGTAAGTGGGAAGTAAACGAATGGGTGAAAAAGGCAATCTTGTTGTTCTTTGCCGTTTCGGAAATGAAGGTTATGGAAGTGGGTCCGTTTGAATACTACGACAAAATACCGTTGAAGAAAAACTGGGAAAAACTCGGAGTCAGGGTTGTTCCTCCCGCAACTGCAAGGTATGGTTCCTACATTGAACCCGGAGCAATCTTAATGCCGAGTTATGTAAACATCGGAGCATACGTGGGTTCCGGAACGATGGTTGACACTTGGGCAACCGTCGGCTCTTGTGCCCAAATAGGAAGAAACGTTCACCTTTCCGGAGGAGTGGGAATAGGAGGAGTTCTTGAACCTCCGAGTGCTCGTCCCGTCATAATAGAGGATAACTGCTTCATAGGTTCAAGGTGCATAATCGTTGAGGGAGTTGTTGTTGAAGAAGAGGCTGTAATCGGTGCCGGTGTTGTTCTAACGGGTTCTACGAGAATAATAGACGTTTCGGGAGAAGAACCCGTGGAATACAGAGGGAGAGTTCCGGCAAGAAGCGTTGTCATACCCGGGGTGAGAAAGAAGGAATTTCCTGCAGGAGAGTATTACGTTCCTTGTGCTTTGATAATAGGAAAGAGGAAAGAGTCAACGGACAAGAAGGTTTCGCTGAACGAAGCGTTGAGAGAGTTTAATGTTCCAGTCTAAAATGGCTGTTGACAGAAAAGCGCTTGAAAGACTGCCGGTTTCCGGAATAAAAGTTACCAGCGTTAAAATATATCCGTTTGACACTTCTGGAATCGGCGGAAACGTCAGAGCGGTTGCCAACATTAAGTTGAACAACGTCTTGGAAATAAAGGACATAAAAATCGTTTACTCAAACAACGGATACTTCATTCAAATGCCTTCAAGAAGAAACAGACACGGAGAATACGTGCCGTTGATTGAAATCCTTGACAAGGACCTTTACGCTCATATCAGAAGAATGATAATGGACGAATTTAAGAAAATCGTGGGGGAAGAAGGTTGATTGGCGTTTTGGTGAACTTTTTATTGTTTTTGGCAACAGCATCCGACCTTGACATTGCTAAAAAACTTTACGGAGAAGGCATTTACTATCCGGCAGAACAAATCTTGCTAAAGACCTTGAAAACCAGTCCTCCCGAAACTTTTGAAAAGTTTGAAGACATTCTGATAGATGCTTCTTTCAAAGCGGAAGGAAAGGAAGGAATAAAAAAAGTCGTTGACCTTATGGAGAAGAAACTGAAAGGCAAAAAGTCCGGAAAACTGTTAGCCCTAAAGTTTTACATCAGCGGAAACGAAAAGATACTTGAAAAACTCAGCGAACTTCCTTTGATTCGCGAAAAAGAAGACTTTTTCAGAACCCTTTCAAAGTTTGACTTACCTTCGGAACTCATTTACAAAGTCCTCGTAAAGTCCTCTTCCGACGTGGAGTTAAAGGGAGCGCTCGTTAAAAGCGGTTTTCTGGAAAAGTCTCTTGAAGTTTCTACAAAGGAAAGAAAGCAAGAAATTCTTGATGTCATCTTTGAAAACTTCGGAAGGTGGTTTGAGAAGCCAGAAGAGAGACTTGCTTTTGTCAGGTATTTGGTCAGGAAGGGAAGATTAAAGTCCGCTCTTGCAGAAATTGAAAGTTTGTTAAAGGATTTTCAAAGCGAAGAAGCAAGGTATGAGTATGCAAAAATTCTGTTTCTTAACGGGAACTATCAAAAAGCCGTTGAAGTTCTCGGTTCTCCTCAAACGGAAAAAGAAAAATACTTGAAGGCGTGGTGTCTTTTAAAACTCGGAAGAGGCAGAGAAGCCCTTAAGACTCTCGGTGTTGAAGTATCAAAACCCGAAGTTCCGAAAATCCTGAAAGCACTTCTTTCTTACTATCGGTTTGAAGAAACGGAAGAACTGAAAGAATTTCCAGAACTTTATTCAAAGTTTCTTGCAGTAAGTTTTAAAAATGAAGTTCCTTCTTCCTGTTCAAACATCTTTTGTGCGGTTTCGTGTATTGAGAACATGAGACTTGAGTGTGCGGTTGAAGTTCTTAAAAAACTTGACTCTGTGGACGCAAAATACCTTCTTTCACGCCTTTTGCCCCAAGACCCGGAATTGTTTCAGGAAATAACCGCTTCCCACAAGGAACCTTATTATTCCCTTTCCCTTTACGAAGCGGGCAAAAACTTTTTCCTTTCGGGAAGTTATAACGTTGGATTGAAACTTCTTGAGTTTTCTTATGAAAAGCGACCCACTCCGGAAAAACAAAAACTTCTCGGCATTTTTTACCTGATTTCCGGCAAAGATGACCAATCCGTGAAACTTTTAAAAGACTTCAAAAAAGACCCCGAAGCGATGTTTTATCTTGCTACCGCTTATTACAGAACCGGAGAAAGAGAAAAAAGTTTTAAAATCCTTGAAAAACTTGTTCAAAGTTCTGACTATTTGAGAGAAATTTCGGAAATGAGACTGCTTTATCTTGCAAAACTTTTGAAGAAAGAAGTAAGGAAACTGAACATAACTACTCCGGAAGGTATTACAGCACTTGCGGTTTCTTTCCACGATTTTTCAAAATCCATCAAAAACTTCAATTTACTTTCTCCCGAGCAAAAAAGCGTTGTTGCTTATGCTTTTTGGAAAACAAACGGAAAAAACAATCCCTCAAAAGCTTTGGGACTATTGGCAAAGTCTTACAACTTTGCATCCGGAGAACTTGCGGAATTTTTAAAGTCTTTTATGAGGTTTGCCGGTTACGAAAGCGGACTTGCGGAAGTGGTTTTACTTGAAGATGAAAAGTTTCTCGCTTTCAATCCGGAACTTTCAATTGCTTCCGTTCAGCAGTTGATTTCAAGAGCGGAAGAATACGAAGAAAGAAAAGAATTCAGAAAAGCAAGAGAACTCTACAAGATTGCTTTGAACAGGTCTATTTCTCCGGAACTGAAAAGAGCCGTCGTTTCAAAAATCGTCCACATTGATGTAAAACTTGAGGGAGAAGAAAAAGCCCTTGAAGACATAGAAAGGTTTCTCGGAGAAAGCGATTATTCTCACTACCTCAAGTTTAAAGTATTCCTTGAATCAGGAAGGTTCGTTCCCGCACTTGAGGCGGTTTTGAAAATCAAAAATGTTGATTCTTTACCCGTTAAGGACAGAGCAACCGTTTATGCCAAACTTTTTGAATATTACAAACTTTCGGGCAAAGACGAAAAGGCTAAAGAAGTTGCAAGGAAAATACTGAACCTTAAAAATCTTGAATACGTAGGATACGATGGACTGATTGAACTTGCGATTTTCTGTCAGGATAAGGGATTGTTAAAGGAAGCAGAAACGTTTGCAAGGGCTTCGCTAAAGTGTGCTAAAAATAAAAAGCAAAGAGCAGAAGCAAAGTTTTGGCTTGCTTCAATACTAAAAGACGAAGGTAAGTTGGAAAAAGCAATGGAGGTTTACCTTTCCGTTTGGTATGAAGAAAAAGTAAACCCTTGGGCTATAACTTCCCTTTACAGGGCCGGTGAAGTTCTTGAGGAACTTGGAAAACTGGAAGATGCTTTGAAGGTTTTCCAAAAGGTGGCCAGTTTGAAAAAGGGCACGAAGGAAGGAAAAATTGCGGAAGAAAGGGTAAAATCTCTAATAAAAAGACTGGGGAGAGGTAAGTATGGCAAGGAAGAGCAGGTTCTTGAAACTTCTCAGTGACAGAATTGTGGACAACCTTATTTCAAAAGGCTACGTGATTGCGGACGACCCGGAGAGTTTCAAGGACAAGGTTTACCAAATCCTGCACGAAGACCAACAGATTGAAAGGGAACTTGAGGAAGAAGCAGAAAGAATAATTCAGGAAAATGCGGAAGAGGTGATGTATAGAGGGGTTTCCATCCACAAGGCAAGGAAACTCATAAAAGAAAAACTTGCCCAAGAAAAAGGCATTCCCGTCATCGGAGGAATATTTACGAGAGAAAAGGCAAGCTACCTTGCGGGAAAGATACTCAAACTCATTTTAACGGATGAGGAACTTGACTACACGGAAGAAAGGGGAATCATAAGGAACGAAATCGTTCGCTCCTTTGAGGAGGTTGCAAAAATCAGAAAGGAAATAGACCAAAGCGTTCGCGAAAAGATAGCGTCCCATTCAAGGCCGATTTACGAAGGAACTCCCGAGTGGACCGCTCTTTACAGAAAATACTACGAAGAAGAACTCATTGAAAGGGGATTGATTGAAAGAGAAGAAGAGTAGGTGCAAACTTTTTTGGCTCTTTATCTTTTGGAGTTTGTTTATCCCTTGGGCTATTTATAGTTATTTCTTCGGGGAAAACTCTTTGATAACGTATCTTGGTTTGCGCTCCGCTTACGTTTCTTTGTTGAAAGAAAAGGAATACTGGGAAGACCAGAACGAAATGTTGAAAGAGAAACTGGAAGCACTGCAAAAGAACAAAAAGTTTTATTACGAAAAACTCGCGAGAGAAATGTTCCTTAAAGGCAAAGAAGGAGAAGAGGTTATACTGTTTGTGAGATGATGATTTTCAAGGAAATAATAAGGAAAAAGCGGGACGGAAAACCGCTGTCAAAAGAAGAAATAGAATTTGCGGTCACCAACTACACCAACGGAAGCGTTCCGGATTACCAAATGAGCGCTCTCTTGATGGCAATGTTCATCAACGGCCTTAACAAAGACGAAACGCTCTACCTAACGGAGTCCATGCTTGAATCCGGCGTAAAGGTAAACGTAAAGTCCGAACGCCCGATTGTTGATAAGCACAGCACCGGTGGTGTCGGCGATAAAGTTTCCTTCATCCTTGCTCCCGTTCTTGCGGAAATGGGATTTTCCGTTCCCATGCTCGTTGGCAGAGCCCTCGGATTTACGGGCGGAACCGCAGACAAACTTGAAAGCACCGGAGCAAAGGTTCTTCTTGACGAAAGGGAAATCAACGAATGCGTGGAAAAGTTCGGTTTTTCCATATCCTGTCAGACGGAAACCGTAGCCCCGGCAGACAGAAAGATTTACGCTTTGAGGGATTCTACCGCAACCGTTGAGAGCATTCCTCTGATAGTTGCAAGCATTTTGAGTAAAAAACTTGCAATTAATTCGGAAGCAATCGTGTTTGATGTAAAAACGGGAAGCGGTGCCTTTATGAAAACCGAAAGTTCTGCGCTTGAACTTGCAAGACTTCTTGTTGAAGTCTCCGAAATGTATGGCAAGAAGGCACGGGCGGTCATAACCGACATGAATCAACCCCTCGGAACTTATGCAGGAAACTATCTTGAAGTTGAAGAGTCTGCAAAATCCTTACAAGGGAATCCTCCCGAAGACGTTCTTGAGGTTGTTTCGGAACTTGCGGGAAACATTGCAGAACTCAGCGGAAGAGATTACAAGGAGTCAAAAGAAGAAGCAAGGAAAATCATTCTTGAAGGCAAGGCTTACGAAAGATTTGAGAAGTGGTTAAGACATCTCGGAGGAAACCTTGAAAAAAACTTTAAACCGAACACGGTAGAAGTCCTTTCTCCGGAAAGCGGATGGGTCAAAGCCATTAATTGCGAAATCCTCGGTTATCTGGTGGTAGAACTCGGAGGCGGGAGGAAGAAAAAAGAGGATAAGATAGACCCGGCGGTTGGTTTTGCGATTTTTAAAAAAGTGGGAGACTTTGTTGAAAAGAAAGAACCTCTGGGAGTTATTTATTACACCAAGGGGGAACCGGAATATTTCGTTAAAAGGTTTTTGTCAGCATTTGAATTCTCAAGTGAAGTGGTTGAACCCTTGAAACTCGTTAAGAAGTTTGTCGGAGGAAGTAATGAAAAAGATTCCCGTTGAGAAAGCAATCGGACATGTGCTTGCCCATGATATTACAGAGGTTGATGTTGAAAGGGGATTCAAGGGAAGGGCTTTTAAAAAGGGACACATCATAAAAGAGGAAGATGTAGAAAGACTCAAAAAACTCGGAAAAGACTACGTTTACGTTCTTGAACTCAAGGAAGGTGAAGTCCACGAGGACACTGCAGCGGTGATGCTTGCAGAAGCGATAATGGGAGAGAATACATACAGGGACGAATTTCCTTCGGAAGGAAAGATAAACATTTATTCTTCCGTTTTCGGGGTTGTCAGGGTTGATGTTGAAAAACTCTTTAAGTTTAACTCCGTAGGAGAACCTTCCTGTCCTACCGTTCACGACTACACTTGGGTCAAGGAGGGAGAAAGAATTGCTTCGGTCAGGATTATCTCGCTGACCGCTCCGAAAGAGGAAATTGAAACTGCGATAAAAATTGCAGAAGGCGGAATAATAAGGGTGGTTCCTTTCACGGAGAAAACTGCAGGAATGATAATAACGGGAAACGAAGTGTATTACGGTAGGATAGAAGACAAGTTTTATGAAAAGTTGAAACCGAAACTTGAATTTTTCAAGTGTAAAGTAGAGGATAAGGTCATTTTACCCGACGATGAAAAGAAATTAAGGGAAAAAATCCTTGAATTTGTTGAAAAATATGACATTGTTGTGATAACGGGAGGAACGTCGGTTGACCCGGACGATGTCAGTTATGTTGCAATAAAAAACGCCGGTGCTGAAGTTTTTATCAGGGGAAATCCGATGCAGCCGGGGAACATGTTGACTCTTGCGAAGGTTAAAAACAAACCGGTTGTTGCGGTCCCCGCAGCAGCACTCTTTTACAAAGCCACCGCTTTTGACGTGTGGCTTCCGAGACTGTTAATCGGAGACTTTCCGTCAAAGGAAGAAGTCGTGAGAAAAAGCCACGGAGGACTTTGCAGAAACTGTCCGGTTTGCTTTTTCCCCGTTTGCGGGTTCGGAAAGTAAATAAGGGAGAAAGAAATGAAGGTGAGGAGGGAAGAAGCCCACAGGTTTATTCATTCTTCAATTAATCATGTTGTGTCCTGGGAAGTTTTGAGACTTGAAAATGCGATTGGCAGAGTTTTGTCCGAAGACATCGTTTCTCCTGTCAACGTTCCGGCGGTGAATCGCTCTGCCGTAGATGGCTATGCGGTCAGGGCTTCGGAAACTCCCGGAAAGTTCAAGGTGATAGGAGAAGTTCCTGCGGGCATCGTTCCGCAGTTCAAAGTAGGAAAAGGAGAGACCGCTCTTGTTATGACGGGCGGAGTTGTTCCGGAAGGAGCGGATGCCGTTGTAAGGGTTGAAGATGTCAAAGTTAAAGGTGACGAGGTAATCGTTGAGAAGGAAGTTCGGGAAGGAGAACTCATAAACTTTGCGGGGAGTGAAATTAAGAAAGGAACTGTAATATTGAGAGCGGGCAGGGTCATTGATGCAATTTCTGCGGGAATTCTTGCAAGCGTCGGGGTGTGGAAGGTAAGGGTTTACAGAAAGCCGAGAGTTGCAATCATAGTTTCCGGAAGCGAAATCGTAGAACCCGAAGAAAAGGCAAGACCCGTTGATGTTTTCAATTCAAACTACTTCATTTTGAATGCAATTTTAGAAAGCGTTAAAGTGAGTAAAAGATACTTTGGAATAGTTAAGGACAACAAAGACGAAATAGTTTCCGCTTTAAATTACGCATTTACAGAATGTGATGTTGTTATAACCTGCGGAGGAATTTCTAAGGGAAAGTATGACCTCGTGAAGAGTTCTCTTGAAGATTTGGGAGTTAACATTTTCTTCACGGAAACCAACATAAAACCCGGAAGACCTTTAGTTTTCGGAAAGAGAGACAAAACCGTTTTCTTCGGACTTCCGGGATATCCTTTTGCCCTTTTCGTGAATGCGGTTGAGTTCTTGATACCTGCCTTGAAGCACCTTGCCGGAAACAGGAACTGGCAAAACAGATACTTTCCCGTCAAACTTGCTTCTCCGTTAAAAGGGAAAAAGGGAAGGGTGGACTTTGTCAGGGCGAAAGTTGTGGAAGAAAACGGAGAACTTGTCGGTTATCCCATTGAAAACCAGTTAACATCAGCCTTCTATCCTCTTGTGAATTCAAACGCCCTTTTGATTTTGGATGAGGACAAAGAATCTGCTTCAGAAGGAGAAGTGGTTAAAGCCCTGATTTTTCAGTAATGCACCTTGACAAGATATAAGCCGTCTGGAGGAGCAAGAAAAGGGGCTTTTTTTCTATCTCTTGCTTCTCTGATTTCAAGAACATCGTCGGGTTCAAGGTTTCCTTTCCCAACTTCAACAAGCACGGCAACCATGATTCTTACCATGTGCCTCAAAAAGGACTTCCCTTCAAAAACTATTTCAATGAGGTCTTCTTTTTGTTTAAACTCTATTTTTCTTACTTCCCTGACGGGGGAATCCGGAATTCCCTTTGAAAAAGAAGTGAAGTCATGAACCCCGATAAGGTGTTTTGATGCTTCTATCATCTTCTCAACGTTAAGTTTCCTACAAAAAAGCCACGCCCTTTTATACTCAAAGGGAGAAGGTATCTCCCTTGTGTAAATTCTGTAAAGATAAGTCTTTCCTTTTGCACTGTATCTTGCGTGGAAGTTTTCATCTACAAATTCAGCCTCAACGATTTTTATGTCTGGAGGAAGAAGAGAATTTACTCCCCTTACAAAAACTTTTAAGTCAAGTTCTTTTTCTGTTTTGAAGTTTGCAACCTGTCCGAAAGCGTGAACGCCAGCGTCCGTTCTGCTTGCTCCTATCAGGTTGATTTTGTGGTTCAGGATTCTTTCAATTTTTTCCTTCAAGATGCCCTGAACCGTCGGAAGGCCCTTTTGAATCTGCCATCCGTAATAGTTAGTTCCTAAATACTCAACGGTCAGTTTTACGTTTTTCATCTTGGAGGATTTAAAACTGCGAAAAACTCCGCTTCCTGAAGGGATTACTTAGTCATTTTAATCAGATTCACCAGATATTCTATCGTCCCTTTGTTCAT
>CAZZKT010000027.1:0-15295 GCA_964654625.1 uncultured bacterium | reverse complement strand
TCAATCGGAAATTCAACGATTTCCACGGCATCCGAAGAGACTATTTCTTTAACCAAACATGCATTCAAAGCGTGTCCCGTTTTGTAAGCGGTCACCTTTGCAAGGAGAGGATAACCGAGAACGAAAAGGTCCCCGACAAGGTCAAGGGTTTTATGGGCAACGAACTCGTTTTCCATTCTCAATCCGCCCTCGTTAAGCACGTCATAGTCTCCGATGACAACCGCATTTTCAAGACTTCCGCCCTTGGCAAGCCCGTTGGCTCTTAAAGCTTCTACTTCGTGGTAAAAACAGAAAGTTCTTGCTTTCGCTATTGACTTGAAGTTTTCAAGAGTGTGGGTGTAAACGAGCCTTTGATATCTGACCTTCTGATAGGTGTGGTCAAAGGAAATCGTGTTGTCTATAGTGAGGTTGAAAAAGGGTTCCGCTTTAATCCACTTGTCTTCGTGCTTTAAAATTACGCTCTTTTTCAGCACGGCATACTTGCGTTTGGCATTTAGGGTTTCCGTTCCGGTTTCTTCAAAAAGGTAAACGTAGGGAGAAGCGCTTCCGTCAAGAATCGGAAGTTCCTCCGAATCAAGCAAGACGTAAGCGTTGTCAATCCCGAAGGCTGAAAAAGTGGCAAGCAGGTGTTCTACGGTTCTGACGGAAATTCTGTTGTTTGAAAGGTTCGTAGCGTAAAACTGCCTTGAAACGACCTCCGGAGAAACCTTCAAAGAAGGGGAGCCGACAACGTCCGTTCTGACAAAAACTATCCCGGTATTTTCCGGGGCTGGTTCTATCCTTACGTTAACCTTTTTCCCGGTGTGAAGACCTATCCCGCTGAAGGAAACGGACTTTTTAATCGTTTTTTGATAAACCTGCACTTCCAAAAACCTCTTTTCTAACCCATAGCGGATTATAATTGATTAACGGGAAAAAAGGGCTAAAATTCAACTTTTGGATTTGCAAAGTTGCAACTCAACTTTTGCCGATTTTTCGGGAAGGTAAGCGGGCTGGTAAAATTTCTCCCTAACCGACGGAGGAAACGATGAAAAAGGGTGATTTCGTTCACCTTCACTTACACTCCCAGTTTTCAATTCTTGACGGAGCGATAAAGATTGACGAACTCGTTGAAAAGGCAAAAGAACTTGAAATGCCAGCGGTTGCAGTAACGGACCACGGAAACATGTTTGCTTCTTACCTTTTATATACAGCCTGCAAAGAAGCGGGCATAAAGCCAATTATCGGTCAGGAGTTTTACGTTGCAAAAGGTTCAAGGTTTGAAAGGAGAAGGGACGACGACGGAGAAAAGGGAAGTTATCACTTGGTTCTTCTTGCTCAAAACGAGAAAGGACTTTTAAACTTGATGAAGTTAAGTTCCTTGGGATACACCGAAGGTTTTTACTACAAGCCAAGGATAGACAAGGAACTCCTTGAAAAATACAACGAAGGGTTGATAGCCCTTTCTGCGTGCATACAGGGAGAAATTCCGAGCCTTTACCTGCGGGGAAGGGAAGAAGATGCAATAAATTCTGCAAAATGGTTCAAAGAACTGTTCGGAGAAAACTTTTATCTTGAACTTCAGTATCACGGCCTTAGAGAACAGGAAAGAGCCAACAGGTTTTTGATTGAACTTTCAAAAAAACTTGACATAGAACTCGTTGCCACAAACGACGCTCACTACCTAAGAAAAGAAGACTGGGAAGCCCACGACGTTCTTCTCTGTCTTCAAACGGGAAAGAAACTTTCGGACGAGAAAAGAATGAGATTTCCCACAAAAGAGTTCTACTTCAAAGATGCAGTGGAAATGATGAACGTGTTTAGAGAAGTTCCCCAAGCAATTTTCAACACGTTAAAGATTGCAGAAAAGATTGAAGACACGCTCGCTCCTTTTGAACCGAGAGGGTATCTTTTACCCAAATACACCGTTCCCGAAGGATACACATACGATTCTTACTTGAGAGAACTGGCAGAAAAAGGGCTTGAAAAAAGGTTTGAAGAACTCGGAATCGTTGACGGGGAAACGAAGGAAAAATACAGGAGCAGACTCAACTACGAACTTGAAGTGATTAAAAAGATGGGCTTTTCCGCATACTTTTTAATCGTTTGGGACTTTATAAACTGGGCTAAGAAGAACAACATACCCGTCGGACCCGGAAGGGGTTCTGCTGCAGGGTCTCTTGTTGCTTACGCGATAGGTATTACCAACATTGACCCTATCAGGTTCAACCTTCTCTTTGAGAGATTTTTAAACCCGGAAAGAACGAACATGCCGGACATTGATGTTGACATATGTCAGGAGGGAAGGGACAGGGTAATTGACTACGTGAGGAAAAAGTATGGTGAAGATAAAGTGTGCCAAATAATTACTTTCGGAACGCTGAAGCCGAGAATGGTTGTCAGGGATGTTGGCAGAGTTTTGGGATTTTCCGCAAAGGAAGTTGACAAACTCGCCAAACTTATTCCGACAGATGCAAAGAGCATTGAAGATGCAATATCAAGGGCACCGGAAATAAAGGAACTTATGGAAAAGGACGAGAACGTAAAGAAACTCGTTGAAATTGCCCAAAAACTTCAAGGACTTGCAAGACAAACGAGCGTTCACGCAGCAGGAGTTGTTATTGCCCCGGACACCCTCACGAACTACATCCCTCTTGCAAAGAGCAAAGAAGGAGACATAACCACCCAATACGACATGAACCAGATAGAAGCCCTCGGGCTTTTGAAAATGGACTTCCTCGGACTGAAAACCCTTACAATCATTGACAAAACCGTAAAACTCATAGAAAGAATTCACAAAGTCAAGATAGACCCTTACAACCTCCCCTTGAACGACGAAAAAACTTACAAACTCTTGCAGGAAGGAAACACGGTCGGAGTGTTCCAACTTGAATCTGCGGGAATGAGAAACCTCATGAGGAGATTAAAACCCACGACTTTTGAGGATATCATAGCCCTCGTTGCCCTTTACAGACCGGGTCCCCTTAACTCCGGAATGGCTGAAAGTTATATCAGGAGGAAGCACGGAAAAGAAAGCGTTGATTACATATTTCCCGAACTTAAACCGATTCTTGAAGAAACCTACGGACTGTTCATCTATCAGGAACAAATAATGCAAATTGCCAACGTTCTTGCGGGTTATACTCTGGGAGAAGCGGACGAACTCAGAAGGGCAATGGGTAAAAAGAAAAAGGAGATTATGGAAGCCCACAGGAGCAAGTTTATAAACAATGCGGTAGAACGGGGATATCCTGCGGAAAAAGTTAAAAAACTGTTTGAAGACATTGCAAAGTTTGCAGAATACGGATTCAACAAGTCTCACTCTGCAGCGTATGCGTATCTTGCTTACGTTACCGCTTACTTAAAAGCCCACTATCCCAAGGAACTGATGGCCGTTATGATGTCCCTTGACTATGCCAAAGCGGACGAAATAGTAAAACTCATCAAGGATTGTAAAGACAACGGCATTCCCGTTTATCCGCCGGACATAAACAAAAGCAAAGCCCTGTTTGAAATTGAGGGGGACGGAATAAGGTTCGGACTGGCAGGGATAAAAGGTGTGGGTGAAAAGGCAGCGGTTCACATAGTTGAGGTCAGGGAAAAGAAAGGAAAGTTTAAAGACATTTACGACTTTTGCGAAAAGGTGGACTTGAAGATAGTGAACAAGAAGGTGCTGGAAGCCCTCATAAAAGCGGGAGCATTTGACTCAACGGGAATTCCGCGTTCTGCAAATCTTCAGGTTTTGAGCGATGCAATGGCTACCGCCCAGAGTATTCAGAAAACCTTGAGTATGGGTCAAATGAGTTTGTTCGGAGAGATGACAAAAGTTGTTAAGAAGGAAATCCCGAAGATTCCCGAATGGCCTCAAAGGATAAAACTTGAATACGAAAGACAGGCAATAGGTTTTTATCTTTCCGGACATCCCCTGCTTGACTACAAAGACTTTATTCCCTTTGCCTTTAACTCAACTTCCGAAAAAGAAGACTGGGAAGACGATACCGAAGTCAGGCTTGTGGGAGCGATAATAGATTCCAAGACGAAAAGAACCCAGCGGGGTGAACTCTGGGCAAACATTGAAATCCTTGACCTTGACGGAACTATGAGAGTTCTCGTTTTTCCGAACCTTTACAAGGAATGTTCGGAATTCTTGAACGAGGGAATAATCGTCGTTGTTGAAGGAACGGTAAGGGAAGAAGAGGAAGAAAAGGTGGTGATAGCCAAAAAGGTTTCTCCTTTGGACAGGGAAGTTTTTGAAAATGTGAAAGAAATTGCGGTTCAGTTAAAAGAAGAAGACTTCAGAGAAGAAATTTTAAGTTCCATCAAGAAAGTCGTTGAAAAGCACAAGAGCAAAAACGGAAAACCGCTCGTTTTTGAACTTCACCTTAAAGACTGTTTTGCAAAACTTCAGGCTCATCCCGACTTTAGCATTCCCCTTGATGCAAGGGCTTTAAGCGAACTTAAAAAAGTCGTTCCGGAAGGAAGAGTTAAAATGCACTAAACCTTTTCGGGGGAAACCATGGGCAGGATAAGACTCGGCGTGAACATAGACCACGTAGCCACAATCAGAAACGCAAGAAGAACCTTTGAACCTGACCCCGTTCACGCAGCGATTATCGCAGACCTTGCGGGAGCGGACCAGATAACCCTCCATGTAAGGGAAGACAGAAGGCACGTGAACGAAAGAGACCTTGAGTTAATAAAGTCCGTCATCCATTCAAGGGTTAACCTTGAAATGGCAGTTACCGAGGAGATGATAAACATTGCTCTTAGAGTAAAACCCCATCAGGTAACGCTCGTTCCCGAAAGAAGAGAAGAAATCACGACCGAGGGAGGGCTTGACGTTAAGTCAAACTTTGAAAGGATAAAGGACGCGATATCAAGGTTAAAGTCAGCAGGAATAACGGTCAACATTTTCATAGACCCCGATGAGGAACAGATTAAGCGGGCAAAGGAAGCGGGAGCGGATGCGGTTGAACTTCATACCGGAAGGTATGCGGAAGCGTTTGCGGAAGGAGATGAAGAAAAAGTCCAGAAAGAACTTGAAAGGCTTAAAGTTTGTGCAAAGTTTGCAAAGCAAATAGGGCTAAAAGTTTATGCCGGACACGGACTAACTTACAAGAACGTAAAGCCCGTTGCGGAAATTCCGGAAATTGAGGAGTTAAACATCGGGCATTCAATCGTTGCAAATGCGGTTTTGTTCGGCTTAAAAGAAGCAGTTAAAGAAATGATTAAACTTATCAACGAAGCAAGGAAAGGGTCTGTGTAAATTTCAAAAAAACTTTTGGAGGCAACTTCCGATGGAAAGCGTAATAACGGTTCCGATAGAAGAGGAAATGAAGCAATCTTACCTTGACTACGCGATGAGCGTTATCGTCGGCAGGGCTTTGCCGGACCTGAGAGACGGCTTAAAGCCCGTTCACAGAAGAATTTTGTATTCCATGTATCAGTTGGGACTCTATCCTGACAAACCTTACAAAAAGAGCGCAAGAATCGTCGGAGAAACCCTCGGTAAGTTTCACCCCCACGGAGACACTGCGGTTTACGATGCCCTCGTGAGAATGGCTCAAGACTTTTCAATGAGATATCCCCTCATAGACGGGCAAGGAAACTTCGGCTCCGTTGACGGAGATTCACCGGCAGCGATGAGATACACCGAAGCAAGACTTTCCAAGATATCCATGGAACTTCTTAAAGACATAGAAAAAGACACGGTGGACTTCAGACCGAACTTTGATGAAAGTCTTCTTGAGCCAGAAGTTCTTCCCGCAAGGTTTCCCAACCTTATCGTAAACGGAGCATCGGGAATTGCGGTCGGCATGGCTACAAACATTCCCCCCCATAACCTAAAAGAAGTTTGCGAAGCCATAAAGTTTCTCGTTGACAACCCAGACGCTTCCGTTGAAGAAATCATGAACTTCGTAAAAGGTCCGGACTTTCCTACCGGCGGACAAGTAATTAACGCAAGTGCTTTAAAAGACATTTATTCCACCGGAAGAGGAACCATCATCCTCAGGGCGAAGTTCCACTTGGAAGAAACGAAAAAGAAAAAAAGCATCGTAATTACAGAACTTCCTTATCAGGTCAACAAGGCGGAACTCATAAAGAAAATCGCAGAACTCGTAAAAGAAAAGAAAATAGAAGGCATTTCCGATTTGCGCGACGAATCCGACAAGGAAGGAATGAGAGTGGTCATAGAACTCAAAAAAGATGCAACCCCGGAGGTTGTCATAAATCAACTTTTAAAATTTACCTCTCTTCAGACAAACTTCGGTGTTAACATGATTGCCCTCGTTAACGGAGAACCGAAACTTTTGAGTTTGAAGGATTATTTGTCAGAGTTTATAAACTTCAGAAGGGAAGTAATAATAAGAAGAACCTCCCACGAACTTAGAAAAGCCGAAGAAAAACTTCACACGCTTGAAGGAATTCTAATTGCGATAAAAAACATTGACGAAACCGTTGAAATAGTGAAAACTTCTGCCTCCGCGAAAGAAGCAACGGACAGATTAATGGAAAGGTTCTCTCTCACTCAACTGCAAGCAAAAGCGGTTCTTGACATGAAACTCCAAAAACTAACAAAACTTGAAACCCAAAAGATAGAAGAAGAGATTGAAGCCCTTAAAAAAGACATAGCCTACTACAGGTTGGTTCTTGAGAGCGAAGAAGAACAAAAGAAAATAATCAAAAAGGACATGGACGAACTCATTCAAACCTTCGGAGACGAAAGAAGGACCGAAATCCTTGAGGAAAAAGCGGAAATAAGCGAAGAGGAACTTGTTGAAGAAGAGGAAGTCGTTTTGTTCTTAACCGTCAAAGGCTTTCTCTTTAAAGTCCCCGCCAAAAACTATCACTCCAAAACGCTCAACAGAACCGGAAGTCTTGAAATTAAGTTAAAAAGCGAAGACTACGTTAAAGAAGTTCTCGTCGCATCTTCAAGGGACACCATCATAGCCTTTTCAAACCACGGAAGGGCTTACTGGTTCAAAGCATACGAGGTTTCTGACAGGGCAAGAGGACAATCCATTAAAAACGTAGTGAGGTCTTTATCTCCCGGAGAAGAAATTACGAAGATTTTACCCGTGGAAAGTTTGAAAGAAGCGGAGAAAACGATTCTCTTCGTTACAAAACACGGTTATGCAAAGAGAACCTCCCTGTCCGAATTTTCAAATCCCCGTTCAAGGGGCATCAGTGCCATAGTTCTTGAAGAAAAGGATAAACTCGTTTGCGTTGAGTTGGTTGACGAAAAAGACAACGTTCTCGTGGTAACAAAACAGGGAAGAGCCATAAGATTTCCGGTAGCGGACATCAGGGAAATGAAAAGAAACGCAAGGGGCGTAAAGGTAATGAACCTTGAAGACGACAGCGTAGTCTCCGCAGTGGTTGTCAACAAAGACGTTCGGTATCTGCTCATGATAACGGAAAACGGTTTCGGGAAAAGAGTTTCTATTGAAGAGTTTCCCTTGCAAAGAAGGGGCGGAAAAGGAGTTATTGCAATTAAACTCTCACCGAAAACGGGAAGACTTGTTGATGCAGTTGCTTTAAAAGGTGGTGAGGATGTTATTTTCGTTTCTTCAAAGGGAAGGGTCATAAAGATAAACAGCGAAGAAATTCCCCTTTACCACAGGCACACGCGGGGAGTGAGGATTCAAAAACTCTCGGCGGACGAAAAGGTAATTTCGGTTTCCGTGATGAAGAATGATTAATTCGGTTTACGTTCACGTTCCTTTTTGCAGGAAAAAGTGTCTTTACTGTGATTTTTATTCAGAACCGATTAAACCTTTCAAAGAATACAAAGAACTTCTTTTGAAGGAAGTAAAAATCAGGAACCTTGACTTAAACGGTGCGAAAACTCTTTACTTCGGCGGGGGAACTCCTTCACTTATGGAAGCGGACTTCTTCCGTGAATTTGTTGCACTTTGTAAAAATGCAGAAGAAATCACCGTTGAAATTAATCCGGAAGACATTTCAAAAGACTACATCAGGTCTTTAAAAGAGGCCGGAATTACGAGAATCAGCGTCGGAGTTCAATCTTTAAAGAAAAAAGTTTTGGAATACATCGGAAGAAACTTTAAAGACGTTTCTCTGAAAAAGTTAGAAATTGTTTTTGAATTCTTTGAAAATGTAAACGCGGACTTGATATACGGAATCCCGGAAGACAACGTGATAGACAGTTTAAAAGAACTCGTTAAACTGCCCTTCACCCACTTTTCCGTTTATCTTCTTTCTCCCAAAGGCAAAATGAGGTTGAAAAAGGAAGAAGAACTTGAAAAAGAATACTTTGAGATGATTGATTTTCTTGAAGAAAATGGCTTCCATCAGTATGAAATTTCAAACTTTGCGAAAGAAAACTTTGAGTGTAAGCACAATACAAATTACTGGAAATTGAAAAATTACGCCGGACTTGGAGCATCTTCCGCATCGTTTATAAACGCAGTATTTTTAAAAAATCCGAGCAACCTCCAGGAATACATTTCGGGAATAAAGAAAGGAGTTCCTTCGTTTGAAGAAAGGGTTGCATTCAAAGGGATTGAATTGAAAAAAATCAAACTTGCCATGGGTTTTAGGCTGGTAAAAGAAGGTGTAAATTTAAAAAAGTTAGGGGTAAAAATTAAAAGGGACATTGTGGAACATCTTTGCGAAGAAGGTTTTTTGAAGATTCAGGAAGACAAAATTTTCTTGACAAGAAAGGCACTTCTTGTTTCAAACGAGGTTATAAGAAGGTGTCTTGCGGGAGTGGAAGAAGTTGAGGAAGTTTAACGTTAGAATGAGAAGCAGTTTAAGGGGAGAACACATTTCCGGGGCCGAAAGAATCGTTGACGAAGAACGCTTAGAAGAAGCGGTCGTATCTTTATTCAAAAGGGCAATGACCCATTCAAGGGGAAAACCGGACTTTGTAAACATTAAAGTGGAACTTTTAAAAGAACCACCTGTCTTTGTAGAAAGTTTGCCCGTGTTTGAAGTTTACGGAAAGGCGGAAGAAGTGCTTAAAAAAATCTTTAACTTTTCAGGAATCGGAGAGGAACTCGGAATAAAAGTCTATCACCTTCTTTTAAGGGGACCTTCTCCTTCCGGGAAAGTAATGAGGGGTGCCATGATTGTTGAAGTTCCCACCGGAAAACGACTTGAACCGGACAAGGAAAGGGGCGTCAGAATAACGTGCTTTGACATGGAAGAACAAGCAATAAAAGAATTAAAGCACCTTGCAGGTGAATCTTACACGGAAAACCTAAAAGACGCTTTGTCCCTTTCAACAAAAACCTTGCTTTCGGAAGACGTAATTGCAGAACTTTGCGTTTCGGACGACCCCGAATACACTACGGGTTATGTAGCCTTAAAGTGCGGATACTTCAGGATTTTCAACATAAAAGAAAAGGGAGTTCCCTTTGGAGGGCGGGCAATTTTTGTAAGGACAGGAACTGACGTTGAAAAACTCATAAACTTCTTCAAGGAAAAGCCCGTAATCTGCAAAAAAATTTCAGGATTTAGAAAAGTTCACTCTTCGGAACTTGAATCCGTGCTTTGTTCCTGAAGAAAAATGCCAACGTTTAAGTTGCCCCTTATGCTTGCTCCAGGTTCAACCACCAACTTTTCAGAACTTATGTCTCCGACTACTTTTGAACCGGCCTTTAGTTCAAGAAACCGAGTTTTTATGTTTCCTTCAACGGTTCCCATTACCACCAAATTTTGAGTATTGATGTCTCCCTTTACTCTGGAAGATTCCCCGAGAATTACGAATTCCCCGTTTATGTTTCCGTTGACCTCCCCGTCAATTCTTATTTTTCCTTCTGCAAAAATATTTCCGTCAATTTTTAAGTCTTCTGAGAGAATGCTTTTTATTTCCGTGGGTTCTTCTTCTTTTTTTCTCAACATTTTTTGCTACCTCCCATAGCAAAACAGGGTTTACATACTTCCCGTTAATCTTTACGGAGTAATGAAGATGAGGACCCGTGCTTCTTCCGGAGTTTCCGAGAAGACCGATGACGTCTCCCCTTTCAACCTTGTCTCCCTTTTTAACAAAAATTCTTAAAAGGTGGGCGTAAATGGTTTTTGTTTTCTTGCCGTGCTTTATTTCAACGCACCTTCCCATAAGACCGCACCAACCTGCCTTGACAACAATTCCGTCAGCCGTTGCTTTTATCGGAGTTCCTATTTTGTTCGCAATGTCAACTCCAAGGTGAAACTCAATCCTTCCCGTTATCGGATTTCTTCTGAGCCCAAACGGAGAAGTAATCCTTCCCTCAACCGGTTTTCCGAAAGGAGTGTATCTGAACTTTTCTATGAGTTTGTCCACGTCGGGAATTATTTGGGACAGTTCTATCTCGTCCAAATCCTTTGCAAGTTCTTCAATCGGAATGCTCAAACCGCCGCTGTCGCGTTCTGGAGTTGAAATGCCGACTTTCTTCATAAGGTTATCAATGATTTTCACCCTCTTGGCAAGTTCTTTAACCGTGCTTTCCCTTTCCGCTTTCAGTTTTTCAAGTTGCGCGTTAATTCTTCTGTTTTCTGCTTCTTGAGCAAGAACCTTTTCTCTCAAAACCTTTATCTCGGTGGTTGAAGAACGATACTTGGCGGTAATGTAAAGAGAGTAAACGGTGGTAAATGCCGTGAAGGAAACGGTGAAGAGTAAAATTCCAAATACGAGTTTCTTGGAAATCAAGAACCTTCTTATCTTACTGCCGAACTCGTCTTCTATGAGTATGATTTGAAACTTTCCCTTCAACCTACTTACCTATGCAGAATTTTGAGAAGATTATACCAAGAATGTCCTCGGTTGTCACCTCTCCCACCATCTTGCCAAGACTTTCAAGTGCTTTGTCAACATCAAGGCACACAATTTCCGGAGATGAGAAACCGCTTTCAATTGAAACAAGGGCATTTTCAAGGCTCTCTTTTGCTTCTTCCAACAGTTTCTTTTGCCTCTCGTTCGTAAGAACGGGTTCTAAAGAAACCTCCTCAATAGGTTTGAACATAACGATTTTGGCTATTTTCTCTGCCAGTTTCTCTATGCCCTCTCCCGTTTTTGCACTTACCTCAACACAGTCCGCAAAGCGTTTTGCATCTTTGCAAAAGAACTTTAAACCCTTGTCCTTCTTATTTATAACCAACAAAACGGGTTTACCTTCAACCAGTTTCAGCACCCTTTCGTCTTCGTCCGTAAACCCTTCGTGACCGTCAACCACAAAAAGGACCACATCCGCTTCTTTTATGCTCTTTTTCGTCCTTTCTATTCCTATTTCTTCAACCTTGTCCTTTGATTTCCTTAACCCCGCAGTGTCAATAAGCCTTATCGGAACTCCCGAAATAACTGCGGTTTCTTCTATTACATCCCTTGTCGTCCCAGGGATTTCGGTAACTATTGCCCTGTCCTCTTGAAGCATTGCGTTAAGAAGTGAGGACTTTCCAACATTTGGCCTTCCGGCAATAACTACTTTTATTCCTTCCTTTAAAATCTTTCCGGCGTTAAAGGTCGCAAGCAGTTGGGATATTTTTTTTATCGTTTCCTTCAGTCTTTCCTTAACTTCTCCTTCCTCCATTATTTCAACGTCTTCTTCCGGAAAGTCCACCGCAGTTTCAAGTAAAGCCTTGAGTTCAACTATTTCGTCCCTTATTTCCTTTATCTTCTTTGAAAGTCCTCCTTCAAGTTGGTTAAAAGCCACCCTTAAGGAGGATTCGGAGACCGCATTTACTATGTCGTTGATTGCTTCTGCTTGAAGAAGGTCAATTTTTCCGTTCAAAAAAGCCCTCATCGTAAACTCACCCGGCTCCGCAAGCCTTGCTCCACAAGCCATAACTTCTTGAAGAATCTTCTTCACCACTACAATTCCACCGTGACTGTGAATCTCAACAACGTCTTCCCCGGTAAACGTTTTTGGCTTTTTCATATAAACCACAAGAACTTCATCAATGGGATTGCCGTTTCTGTCCACTATAAGACCGTAGGTCATCCTTCGGTCTTCAAAGGACTCCTTTTTCTTGCCGGACTTTGTCCTGAAGAGTTTTTTAAGAATTTCAAGAGACTTGCTTCCAGAAATCTTGACAATTCCGATGGCACCTTTGCCCAAAGGGGTAGCAATGGCGGTTATCGTGTCTTCACAGTGAATATCTTTCATGGCGTTCTTTCCAGTATTCTTTCAATCGGTCAAAGGAATCTGCCGGACACGTTTCAAGAATGGCATCAAACAGAACGATTGCAAGCATTGATTCCGCCACAACGGATGCGGAAGGAACCGCACAAATGTCAGACCTTTCAACTTCCGCTTTGAACGCTTGCTTGGTTTTAATGTCAACGCTTCTCAGCGGTTTGTAAAGGGTCGGAATGGGTTTCATAAAAGCCCTTACCACTATGGGTTCTCCGTTGCTTATTCCCCCTTCAATACCGCCCGCATTGTTCGTTTTTCTGTAAAACTTTCCGTCATAAAATATCTCGTCGTGAAACTGAGAACCTTTCAGTTTTGCCCCTCTAAATCCTATGCCGATTTCTACCCCTTTTATTCCCTGAACGGACATAACAGCCCTTGCTATTCTGCCGTCAAGCCTTTTGTCCCACTGGGTATGAGAACCGAGTCCGGGAGGAACTCCAATCGCAAAGACTTCAAAAACTCCTCCGAGACTTTCGCCGTTTTCTCTTGCCCTGTCAATTTCTTCCTTAAACATTCTTTCCGCAGATTCGTCCCTGACCGGAATCCTGACTTCGGAGCGCTCCGCAAGTTCAAAGCGTTCTTTGAAGGACAGGGATTTATAACTTTCTTCGTTCACCTGTGCAGAACCGATAGAAACAACATAACTTCCAACAAATATTCCGAGTTCCAAAAGGGCATTCTTACACAAAGAACCGGCAAGAACCCTACCGACGGTTTCTCTTGCGCTTGCTCTTTCAAGAACGTTTCTGATATCGTCAAATCCATACTTTATCACACCGGGCAAGTCCGCATGACCCGGCCTTGGTTTCGTTAACTTTTTGTCCTCCTCAAGTTCTCCCGGTTCGGGTTTCATTATTTCTTTCCAATTTTCGTAGTCCTTGTTCCAAACGGCCATAAGAATGGGAGAACCGAGGGTCTTTCCGAGCCTTACGCCGGACAGGAATTCAACCCTGTCCTTTTCTATCTTCATCCTTCCGCCTCTTCCGTAGCCCTTCTGCCTCCTTGCAAGTTCGTTGTTTATGAAATCAAAGTCCACCTCAAAGTTTGCCGGGAAACCGTCAATCAGAGCAAATATCCCTTTGCCGTGGCTTTCTCCGGCAGTGAAGAACCTGAGCATTCAGTCCTCCAGTATGGTTTTTCTGTAACTCAACGCTTCTGCAACGTGAACTTCTGAAATAATGTCGCTTCCATCAAGGTCCGCTATGGTCCTTGAAACTCTCAAAACCCTGTCGTAAGCCCTTGCGGAAAGTCCCAAAGACCTTACTGCGTTCATCAATAAATCTTCTGCTTCGGAAGTCAACCTGCAAAACTTTTTGATTTCCTTTTTGCCCATTTCCGAGTTGAATCTTAACGGCAGACCGTCAAACCTTTTTTGCTGTATTTCCCAAGCCTTTATTACTCTTTCTCTGATTTTCTCCGAACTTTCACCGGAACCTTTCAAGTCTTCCGGCTTAACAGGAGGAACCTGAATGTGAATGTCAATCCTGTCCATTATCGGACCGGAAATTTTGGAAAGATACTTTTTAACTTGGGAAGGAGAACACGAACAGTAATGAACACCGTCCGAAAAACCGTAATATCCGCAAGGGCAAGGATTGGCAGAACCCACAAGAGCAAACCTTGCGGGAAACTTGTATCTTCCGGACGCTCTTGAAATCACTACGAAGTGGTCTTCAAGGGGTTGTCTTAAAGCCTCAAGGGCCGTTCTTTTAAATTCGGGCATTTCGTCAAGGAAAAGAACGCCGTTGTGAGCGAGGCTGACCTCTCCCGGCTTTACGCTGTTTCCTCCTCCGACGAGGGAAACTTCTGACGCCGTTGAATGGGGAGAACGAAAAGGTCTTTTAACGACCGGGATTTCGTTCCACAACCCGGCAACGCTGTAAATTTTACTCGTTTCAAGGATTTCTTCCTCGGTCATGGGAGGTAGAATCGTAGGAAGTCTTCTTGCAAGCATTGTCTTTCCTGCACCCGGAGGGCCAACCATAAAAAGGTTGTGATGCCCTGCTGCCGAAATCTCAAGCGCCCTTTTTGCTTGGTGTTGACCGGAAATGTCAGCCATGTCAACTTCGTAGTCCGGAGAAAGCAAAGCATTTTTCCTTTCAGCGGGAGGAATGGAAATGTCTCCGTTTAAAAAGGAAACCGCTTCTTTTAGGTTTTTAACGGGAAAAACTTTTACTCCCTTGACGAGAACCGCTTCTTCTGAACTTCCTTCGGGAATTATGACTCCTTCAAAGTTTTCTTCTTTTGCAAGAATCACTCCGGGCAGTATCCCTCTGACCCTGTTTACCTCTCCCTTTAGCCCCAGTTCTCCGGCAATTAAAAACCTGCGGAGTGCATCTTCCTTAACAATTCCTTGAGAAGCGAGGATGGACAACGCTATCGGCAGGTCAAACAAACTTCCTTCTTTTTTGAGGTCTGCCGGAGCAAGGTTTACCACTATTTTCCTTGAAGGATACGGAAAACCGGAATTTACTATTGCAGAGCGAACTCTTTCTTTGCTTTCTTTTACTGCAGAATCCGGCAGACCTACAATTACCGTTCCGGGAAGACCTCTTGACGAATCAACTTCAACTATTACTCTGACTGCAGAAACACCTACTACTGCAAAACTGAAACTCCTTGATACCAATAACTACCTCTTTTCCACGACGCTATTTGAAACTTTACCCGCTTCAATAACTTCAAGCCGAAGGGGTGGAGACGGCTTGAGAATTATGTAAACGATATCCCTGAATCTTGAGGGAAACTTCTTCTTCGGAAGTGCGATGCAATTTTCTTCTTGTTTTTTGCATCTTCCTCTGTAAACCTTTAGTTCCGGGGACACAAAGAGAACCACATAACTTGAATCCGGCAGTTTAACAAAGGGCTTAAAAAAACCTTTGGACCTTATCCATCCGGTTTCTGCGGAAAAACCGACCGAAGTTAAAAGTAAAAAAACGAACGTTAAAATCATAATGGTCGGGGCGACCCGATTTGAACGGGCGACCTCTGGCCCCCCATGCCAGCGCGCTACCAGGCTACGCCACGCCCCGACCATCATAAAGGATAATCTATACCAGAAATTTCGCACGTTCAAGGGGTAAAGTCCCTTCATTCGTAATCAAAAAAACACCCCCCGACGGGGGTGTCATTACAAGGGCAAAAACCCATCCCCAGGAGGCAAACATGCTCTACAA
>CAZZKT010000026.1:0-15498 GCA_964654625.1 uncultured bacterium | reverse complement strand
ACCCTCGGAGGTGGAAGATGAAGTTCTTTATTGACACGGCGGACATCGGGGAAATAAAAAGTGCAATGGAAATGGGAATGGTTGACGGTGTTACTACAAACCCGACTTTGATATCAAAAACGGGAAGACCTTTTATGGAAGTGGCAAAAGAAATAGTGGAACTCGTTCCGGGTCCGGTGAGTCTTGAGGTGGTAAGCCTTGACACGAGAGGAATGGTAGATGAGGCAAGAAAACTTGCAAAACTCGGAGAAAACGTGGTAATTAAAATTCCGATGACCGTTGAGGGACTTAAAGCGGTCAAAATCCTTTCAGAAGAAGGAATAAAAACGAACGTTACGCTTGTATTTTCTCCTCTACAAGCAATACTTGCTGCAAAAGCAGGGGCGACTTACGTTTCACCTTTTGTGGGAAGGCTTGATGACATAGGACACAACGGAATGAAACTTGTTGAGCAGATAGTTAAAATCTACAAAAACTACAACTTCAAGACAGAAGTAATCGTTGCAAGTATCAGGCATCCTCAACATGTTCTCCAGTCCGCTCTGATAGGAGCGGATATTGCGACGATTCCCTATAAGGTAATAAAGCAACTTGCGAAGCACCCGTTAACGGATGTAGGCCTTGAGAGATTTCTTGAAGATTGGGCTAAAGTTCCTGACAGAGAAAGGGTTTTTGCTTAGTGCAATAATATTCGGAACTTCGGTTTCTGGAACTTACGAAATAACTATACATGCCGGAAAGGAGGTTTCTTTAAGTTCAACTTCTTCTGTAGTTCACAAAGGTAAAGGTATTTTATACGGCATAACAAAGGCTTTCTGGGGAACGGGAAAGGAGTGTTCTGTAGATGAAGCGGAGATTAAAACTTTATCAAGGGTCTATATTGTTGATGAAAACGGCAAGTTAAAACTCGGAAGAAAAGAAAGAATAACCGTTTTTTACGATTATCTCGGGATTAATCTTGCGTCCGGAAATTTCGTAGTTATTAATGTTAACGGCGGAATTAGCGAAAATCTGAAAAAAGTTCTTGAAAGTTTTGGCGTTTCCGTCGTTCAAAGTAAATTTTTAAAACTGAGCGAAAAGGAAGGAAGAGTTGTAAAAGTCAAAAACGAAAAGCAGGCGATTTACCAATTTTTTTCGCTCCTTGGGAAAATTCCCAAAAACGAAGAAGACGGAATGGTTATTGAAAACGCACTGATTCTTTTTTCTGAGGACCCTTGGGAACATGCAAAGAAAAGCATGCAGGGATACAGAGTTGTTGTTGCAAAAGATGTTTTTAGGACCGTGAGGGAAGTGCTGAAAGTCCTTGGAATTCCTTATGAAGAAGGGAATCTAACTTTAAAGGAGGGAGAAAAAGCAAAACTCACAAAGTTTGGAATTCTTGCGGTTTCAAAAAAGGGTGCGGTAATCTTAACAAACTCTTTTGAAAGTAAAGAAACTTTAAATTACTTTTCCGCAAGGGGTTTTAATGTCGTAGTTTTGGAGGAATAAACAGGTTCTTTGGGAAGGGTTACTTTAAATTTGCTACCCTTTCCTTCTTCCGATTCAACCTCAACCGTTCCGCCGAGTTTTTCTACTGCAAGTTTGACTATTGAAAGTCCGAGTCCTGTTCCTCCGAATCGTTTTGAGCGGGACCTTTCAACCCTGTAAAATCTTTCAAAAATAAAGGGTAAGTGGCTTTTTGGAATCCCGATTCCGGTATCTTCAACAACAATTTCAACAAAATCTTCAATTTCTTTAACGGTTATTTTTAAAACTCCGCCCTCTTTGTTATACTTTATCCCGTTGTCTATCAGATTTTTCAGCACGGCATAAAGCATTTTTTCGTCGCTGACGATTACAATTTCTTTCGGAACTTTACAATGAATTGAAATATTTTTCCTTTCTATCAATTCTGCAAAATCTTTAATAACCCTATCCACAAATTTTTTCATGTTTATTTCTGTGAAACGGGGAACGTAGTTAACACTTTCAAGTCGTGACAAAGTTAAAAGGTCTTCAATTAATTGGTTCATGTAATCTACCTTTTCAATTGCCTTTTTAATGAATTCTCCTGCTTTGGGGTGACCCTCGCACTCTTGTTCAAGAATTTCAAGAGAAAGTTTCAACGAAGCAAGGGGAGTTTTTAACTCGTGGGAAGCGTTTGCTATGAAGTCTTTTTTTAAAACCTCGTATTTCTTCATCGGCGTTAGGTCTATGAGTATCAGGACTTTTTCGTCAAGGTCCGAACCGAAAATTACTTGAACGCACGAATCTCCGATTTCCTTTTCGTGCCAAACTCTGTAGGGTTCGTTAAAACTTTCGTTTATCATAGAAACGATGTCAAAGTTGTTTATTGCTTGATAGAAAGGTTTTCCGATGTCGTCTTTTGAAATGCCAAGAAGTTCTCTTGCAAGGTTGTTGGTAAAGACAATCCTGCCGTAGTTGTCCATAATTACAATGCCTTCTTTTATGAGTGTTAAAGCCCTTGAAACGAGTTTTAAGTCGTCCCTTTTTCTTCCGCCTTTTTCTTTCTTTGATGACCTTAAAAGTTCGTGAAGTTTGAGTCGTTTTTTTCTTTCTCTGAGGGCCCAATAAGTTGAAACGAACGAAAATGTAAGTCCCGCAATTGAAATTGAAGCAAGAATTAACTTTTCGTTCATTCCAAACTTCTAAAAAGTTTTTCAAGTTTCTCGGAAATTTTAACAGGATAAGCAAAAGTTTTGTCAATATGTTTCATTTCTTCAGGAAATTTTTTGAATTCTTCCAAAAATCTCTCCCTCAGTTCTTTTAGACTTTTTTCCTTTTTAACAACTTTTCCGTTTTTCATAAACTCTTCAAGAAGCGGAGTTCCGTTCATTTTCTCTTCCCACAAAGCGACAACGTCCTCTCCTTCTTTCCTGAAAACTTGTTTCTTTCCAGGATACATCTTTTTACCGGGACTTTTCTTCATGACCGGCTTTCCGTTAACTTCCACGAGTTTATAAACGAAATCAATGTAAGGAGAATCCGCAGAAGTTCCGACTTTTGTTCCCACTCCGAAACCGTCAATGGGAGCATTTTTGTCAAGAATTTTCTTTATTTCAAACTCGTCAAGCCCACCGCTTGCTATTATTTTTGCATCCTTCAGCCCTGCAGAGTCCAGAAGGTTTCTTGCGATAAAAGAAAGTTCTACAAGGTCTCCGCTGTCAAGTCTTATTCCTTTTAGTTTGTATCCTTTGTCCATCAGATATTTTGCAGTTTCTATTGCGTGCTTGATACCTTCAACGGTATCGTAAGTGTCAACGAGAAGTATGGAATTTTCCGGAAACGTTTCAACATACGCTCTGAAGGCTTCTTCTTCGGTTTCAAAAGACATTATGAAAGAATGGGCTACGGTGCCGACGACCGGTATTCCATACACTTTTCCTGCAAGGACGTTGGAGGTTCCGTGAAAACCGACCAAAAAAGAACTTCTCGCAGTTATCATTCCGGCATCAAAACCGTGAGTTCTTCTCAGGGAAAAATCAACCACTACTTTTCCTCTCGCAACATAAGAAACTCTTGAGGCTTTTGTGGCGATGAGAGAAGCGATGTGGATGTAGTTCATCAGGGCTGTTTCAAGAAGTTGTGCTTGATAAATGGGGGCTTCTACCCTCAAAACCGGCTCGTAGGGGAAAAAGACCGTTCCGTCTTCCATAGAATAAATGGAACCTTCAAAGGAAAAATCTTTCAAAAAATCCAAAAACCAGTCCGGAAAGAGTTTTAGAGAATAAAGATAATCTATTTCTTCCTTGGTGAATCTCAGGTTTTCAACATACTTCAGAACTTCGTAAATTCCCGAGAAAACGAGGTAGTTTCTGTTCTTCGGAAGTTTTCTGACAAAAAGTTCAAAACAGGCAGTTTCCGTCTTTCCGCTGTGCAGGTAGGCACACATCATTGTTAATTGATACAGGTCTGTAAATATTGCGGATTTTTTCATCTTTTCCTCTCCACTCCTATTTTTGGACACAGAGATTCAACGGGACATTCCGAACACTTGGGAGAAGTAGGATGGCAAATCGTTTGTCCGAGTGCAACGAGAAGTTCGTTGACTTCTTTCCATAACTTTTTGGGAAATATTTTTTTTAGTTCCTCTTCGGTTTCTTCGGGTTTTTTCGTTTTGACCAGTCCGAGTCTGTTGGAAATTCTGTGGACATGGGTATCAACACTTATTGCCGGCTTATTGAAGGCCCTTGATAAAACTATGTTTGCCGTTTTTCTGCCGACTCCGGGCAAAGAAAGAAGGTCGTTAAGATTATCGGGAACCTTTCCGTTGAACTTTTCTAAAATTATCTTTGAAACTTCCTTTAAAAGCACTGCTTTTTTCTTATAAAAACCTACAGGGTAAATGAGTTTTTCCAGTTCACTTGTTGGAATTTCCAAAATTTTCTGGGGAGTATCTGCAACCCGGAAGAGTTTCTCAACGCATTTTGCGGTAGTTTCGTCCCTTGTTCTGAGGCTTAGTAAGGTGGCAATTAAAATCCTGAAGGGCGAATTTCCTGTTTTTTCTCGTAACTGCAAGAGCGGAGGAGAAAGGTTTTTAAAGTTCTTTTTTAAGATTTTGAGAATTTTTGTAGGTTTTTCTTTATCCATCCGTCCAGCTCCAGGAGTTCCTCAATTAAGTTCCTAAAGGATTCAAGACTTAACATTACTGCAGAGTCGGAAAGAGCGGAAGGCGGGTCGGGATGTATTTCAAAGAAAAGACCGTCAACACCAACTGCAACACTTGCCCTTGAAAGGTAAGGGACGAATTCCCTGTCTCCACCGCTTCTGTTTCCGAGACCTCCGGGTCTTTGAACGGAATGGGTGGCGTCAAATATGACCTTGTCTGCCCACTGTTTCATCACCGGAATAGAGCGAAAGTCAACAACCAAGTTGTTGTATCCGAAGAAGGTTCCCCTTTCCGTTAGCCAAACTTCCGAACCGGAAGTTCTTTTGACCTTTTCCACAGCGAGTTTCATGTCCCACGGAGACATGAACTGTCCCTTTTTGATGTTCACGGTTTTGCCCGTTTTGCCGGCGCTTACTAAAAGGTCCGTTTGTCTGCAAAGGAATGCGGGTATTTGAATTACGTCAACGACTTCCGCAACGACCTTTGCCTGCCAACTTTCGTGAATGTCCGTGGTAACCGGGAGAGAAAACTTTTCCTTTACCTCTGAAAGCAGTTCAATGCCTTTTTCAATGCCGGGTCCCCGATAGGAGTCTAAGGAACTGCGGTTAGCCTTGTCAAAGGAAGATTTGAAAATGAAAGTGTGTTCCGGGTGTTTTTCTTGAAGTTCCCTTAAAACCTTTGCAACCTCAAACAAAACCTCTTTAGTTTCTATGACACAAGGGCCTGCAATGACCAGCATTTTATCCCGAAACAATTTTTACAAAAACTTTTCTCGTTCTCGGTCCGTCAAACTCGCAGAAGAAAATTCCTTGCCAAGTTCCGAGGACAAGTTTCCCGTTTTCAATAATCAAAGTTTGGCTAACCCCAACTATTGAAGACTTAATGTGCGCGGATGCATTACCTTCAGCGTGTTCGTAAGGTTTGTTCCAGGGAACCAGTTCTTCAAGGTGGTTCTTTATGTCCGTTTTTACCGAGGGGTCAGCGTTTTCGTTGATTATTACTCCTGCAGTTGTGTGAGGAACGTAAATAACGCAGATTCCGTTTTTTACACCGGATTGAGCAACAACTGATTCAACCTGTGAAGTTATGTCCACAAGTTCCGTTCTACCGCTGGTTCGCAAAGTAAATTCGTAAAGCATAATCCCTCCACAGAAGGTTTCAACCAGAAGTGAATTTTACCACAGTTTTTCTTTCGCTGGTTTTTGTCTAAACCATATATTGCACGCCCCTTCAACGGAAACCATGCAGGGTCCTTTTGGATTTAGCGGTGTGCAAGATTTTCCGAACAGCGGACAGTCAGAAGGATACGCCTTTCCGAGAACAACCTTGTCGCAGATGCATCCCGGGATTTTTTCTTCTTCCACTTCGGGCAGGTCAAAGACCTTTCTGGCATTTATGTGGTCATATTCATCTCTCAGTTCAAGGCCGGAGTTCGGGACAAAACCTATTCCTCTCCAGTTAACGCTTGCCACTTTGAAAAACTTGTTAATAAGGTGTTGTGCCCTTTTGTTTCCTTCGTCCCTAACCACCCCTCTGTAAACATTCTCAAGTTTACTTTCACCCTTTTTCAACTGAACCAGAATCCTTAAAATCGCAAGAAGGAAGTTTTCCGGCGTAAATCCCGCAACGACCGTCGGAATGTTGTATTTTTCCGGGAAAATCCTCCACGCATTTGCTCCGACTATCGTTGAAACGTGCCCCGGAGCAACGAAAGCATCAACACCGACTTCTTCGTCCTTTACGAGAACTTCCATTATTGCCGGCGTGAGTTTCTGAGAGCAAAGAATGTAAAGGTTTTTCGGGACCCCCATTTCAAGAAGACCTGCGGTAGGGGCTGAAGTTGTTTCAAAACCTACCGAAAAGAAAACAACCTTCTTGTCCGGATTGTCCTTGGCAACTTTTAATACCTCGTGAGGAGCACTTATGACCTTAAAGTTTTTACCCTTTTCCCTTATTGAACCCACCCTCGTGGGAACCCTCAACATATCACCGTAGGTGACAAGAATCACGTCGTCCCTTTTTGACAGTTCTATGGCGTTTATCAGGTCGCTTTCGGAACACACACAAACCGGACACCCCGGACCCGGCACGAGTTCAACGGTGTCCGGCAGAACGGAGCGCATTCCGCTTGAAGCAACGGTGTGTTCGTGAGAACCGCAAACGTTCATAATCTTTACCCTTCTTTTCGGAGCGTATTTGTGAATGAGAGAAAGTATCTCTTTAACGTTTAATCCCTGTTCCATTCTTTTCCCCTTCAATGAATTTGAACGATGTTGTAAAGCGTGTCCCTTTCTACCGGAATTTTCCCGGCCTTTTTGATTAGTTCAATGATTCTTTCTTTCGGAAGGTATGTCCTTCTGCCCCCTGCGGATTTCGTTATCTCTTCCTCAACGACCGTTCCGTCAATGTCGTCCGCTCCGAAGTTTAACGAAGTTTGAGCGGTTTCTTCTCCGAGCATTACCCAGTAAGCCTTTATGTGGGGAAAGTTATCCAGAACTATCCGAGAAATGCTTATGGTTCTCAGAACCTCGCATGCCGTAACTCTTGAAATGTGGCTCATTTTGGTGTTTTCCGGATGAAACGCAAGGGGAATAAACGCTTGAAAGCCACCGGTTTTATCCTGCAGTTCTCTGAGTTTCAACAGGTGTTTGATTCTGTGAACGGGTTTTTCTATGTGTCCGAACAGCATCGTGGCATTGGTCTTTAAGCCCAAACGATGAGCAATTTCGTGAATTTTCAGATATTCCTCCGAAGATATTTTGTCAGGACACAACTTTTTTCTTATTCTTACGTCAAAAACTTCTCCTCCGCCACCGGGCAGTGCATCAACTCCCGCTTCAATGAGTTCTTCAAGGACTTTTTCAACGGGTTTCCCGGTTAACTTTGAGAAAAAGGCAACTTCTTCTGCGGTAAAAGACTTTACAAAAATGTCGGGAAAAGAACTTTTGATTTCCCTGACCATTTTCAAATATTCATCGTAAGGAATCTCGGGATTCAATCCCCCGACTATGTGAACTTCTTTAAGTTCCGGATGTTTTGACTTGCAAGTTCGTATTTTCTCCAAGATTTCTTCAATCGTTAAAGTAAACGCTCCGTCTTCTCCCCGTTTTTTCCTAAAAGCGCAAAACTTACAAGTTCCGATGCAAATGTTTGTCGGAGTTATGTGAAGATTTACGTTAAAGTAAACGAACTTTCCGTTCTTTCTTTCTGAAATCAAGTTTGAAAGAAAACCGAGAACGAGAAGTTCTGCATCGTAAAGTTTTAAAGCCTCTTCCTCTCCGATTCTTTTTCCTTCAATGACCTTCTCGCAAATCTTTCCCAGTTCACCTTTGGGAAGCAACTTCCACCCCGTCGTAAACGTTCAAAACGTTGTAAAAGGTATCCCTTTCAACGGGAATTTTTCCGGTTTCCTTTATGAGGTGAACGATTTTTTCTCTCGTGATAAACGGAGTTTCGTTTGAACCGGCCTTTGTGGTAATCTCTTCTTCAATAACCGTTCCGTCAATGTCGTCCGCTCCGAAGTTGAGGGAAACCTGAGCAAGTTTTTCCCCGACCATTATTCTGAAAACTTTAATGTGAGGAAAATTGTCAAGCATTAACCTTGAAACGGAAATCATCTTCAGGTCGTCAAAGCCGGTGGTAAAGTTTCCTCCGAGTTCGGTATTTTTCGGATGATAAGCAAAGCACAGCATTGCTTGAAAACCCCCGGTTTCGTCCTGAAGGGTTCTTAAACTTAAAAGGTGTTTTATTCTTTCTTCCGCAGTCTCTATGTGTCCGTAAAGGATGGAAGCGTTGGTTTTTAAGCCCAGTTTGTGGGCTATCCTGTGAATTTCCAAATATTCTTCCGCACTTACCTTTTCCGGACATAAAAGTTTTCTCACTCTGAAAGCAAATATCTCTCCCGCTCCCCCGGCAAGAGAATCAACCCCGGACTCTATCAGTTTCTCAATCACCTCGTAGAAAGAACTTCCGGATATTTCCGAAAAGTGTTTTACTTCTTCAGCGGTAAAGGCTTGTATTTTGAGTTGCGGAAAAGTTTTTTTGATTTCTCTTACAAACTCAAGGTAGTTTTCAAACTTCCAGTCCGGATGAAGACCGCTGACTATGTGAACTTCGGTAATGCCAAACTTGATTCCGTCTTCAACCTTTTTTAAAACTTCGTCCACCGTAAGTTCGTATGCCTCCGGTTCTCCTTTTTTTCTTCTAAAAGCACAAAACTTGCACGTTCCGACGCATATGTTTGTAAGGTTTATGTGGCGGTTTACTACAAAGTATGTAAACTTTCCGTTCAGTTTCTCCCTGACCGCATTGGCAAGATAGCCCAAGGTTAATATGTCTTTGGTTTTTAACAGCAAAAGCCCGTCTTTTAAAGTTAATCTTTTTCCGCTTTCTACCTTTTCAACAACGGGAAGAAGGGACTTATCCTCAATCAGTCGTTCATCCATCGTTTTAGTTTTTCTTTTAGATTGTTTTCTTCAAAGAATTCCACGAGTTTTACGAACCTCTCAACGGTGCTTCTGCTCAAATAGTGTTCTATCAAGCATCCTTCTTTTTCCGCAACTTCTTGGGGAAGGTTCAATATTTCCGTAAAAAACTTCTTCAAAGCCCTGTGTTTTTTGTAGATTTTTTCTGCGTATTCTTTTCCCTTTTCGGTGGTTGTGGCAAATCCATACTTTTCGTAATTTATGTAGCCCTTTTCGGAAAGCCTTTTCAGGACTTCCGTAACGGTCGGCATCTTAACGTTTCTTTCCTTGGCAATTTCTTTTACCCTTGCAACACCGTTTTTCTTTTCAAGCAAGTAAATCGTTTCAAGGTAGTCTTCCAATCTCGGAGCAAGTTTTTCCATCTCGCTTCCCGTCCTTAAACTTGCAAGTATTTTAACATACTTTCCATTTCCCTTTTCAAAAATCCTTTTTCTATTCCAAGGTCAACCACTTCTTCCCAAGGCAAAGAGGTCATTTCCGTATAGTCTCTGGCATAAACGTCTTCTGCCTTCAGTTTCTTTTCTTTCAGGACTTTGTTTAAAGGTTCTCCCGTTAAAGCGTGTATAACCATTGCTTCTCCGACTTCTTGATTTCCCCTTGATATCAAAGACTGAACCACGTATTCTTTGATGCTCATTGTGCTTACGTTTATCCCGTGTCTTTTCAGGGTAAACTTTAAAAAGTCCAGTTTTTTTCTTATCTTTGACTTTTCCTCTTGAGGAAGCCACTGAAACGGAGTGAACGGCTTTGCAATAACCGGATTGATGCTGACCGAAATTTCTCCGTGTTTCTTTCTTTTTTTCCAAAAGTTTTGTGCGATTTCCTTAAAAGCGAGCGTTAAATTGACTATTTCTTCAATGTCTTTTTGGGTTTCTCCCGGAATTCCTACGAGGTAATACAGTTTTAAATTTTCTACTCCGTGTTGAAAGCACGTTCTTACGAACCGAAAAAACGTTTCGTTGGAAACTCTTTTGTTGAGAGCAAACCTTAACCGTTCGCTTCCGGTTTCCGGAGCAACGGTTATCGTTTTTTGAGCAGAAATTTCAAGAATCGGGAAAACATACTCGTTTACCCTTTCCGAAACCTTCAAGGAAGCAAAAGAAGCAGAAACATTTAGTTCCCTCAGCGAGTCGTAAACGTCCTTCAGGTGCGGATACTCCGTTCCGGCACTTCCGATAAGCCCGACCCTTCTTGTGTATTTTGCACCTATTTCCAGTTCTTTTTTTAAGGTTTCAGGGTCCTTTTTTCTGTAAGGAATTCCCGCCGTGTAAGTAATGCAGAACCTGCACCCGCCGGTGCATCCCCTGTTTAACTCAACAAGAAACATGTTTTTAAAGACTGACCGTTCGCTTAAAAAACAAGAATGGCAGGGAAAGTTCAAAACTTTTGCCCTTCTGTAAATTCCTTTGCCGGGAACAAGATTTTCGTCATTTTCGGGCTTTCCGGTTCCGATTTCTTTAAAGATTTTTCCGATAACTTCTTCGCTTTCTCCTACAAAAATCCAATCAAAAACGGGAAGAAAAGGCAACGGATTGTAGGAAACTCCCATTCCTCCTGCTACAAGAATCGGTTTTTTTCTGCGATTTTTAAACGGACTTATGGAAAATTTTTTCAAAATTTTCACGGTGCTTAAAAGATGCTCTTCGTAAGTTATTGAAAAAGCGAGAATGTCAAAAGAATTCAGAGGAAGGTTCAAAAACAGTGAAGCGTCAAGGTCTTCCGTGTAAATGTCGCAGGATATCCCTTCGGTTGCATTAAGTTCCGAGTAAACCTTACTGACCGCAAGGCTTGAAATGCCAGAAGAAAACTTTCCGGGATAAACGAGGCAGACTCGCAGGTCGTTCGGATTCAGTTTCAGGTGATGGCATTCCTTGACCGTTTCAAGCATTCCGATTCAAGCCACTCTTCAAGGATGACCGCTGCTGATATGTCGTCCAGAAATTTTCTTTTCTTCTTTAACCTTGAAGCGATTTCTTTTGCTCTTTCCGTGCTTAAACTCTCATCTGCAAAGTGAAATTTCAATTCTATTCCTTTATCCTTGAGAAAGTTTTCAAGTTTCCTGGCAAACTTTTCAAATTTTTCTGCGATTTTGGTTTTTTTTCCGTCTATTGAAATGGGTAGTCCGATTACTATTTCTCCCACATTCTTGCTTGTTATTATTTCCAAAAGTTTTTCAAACGTTTGAGCGTTGCTTTTTCTTTCAATGATTGCATAAGGTTGAACGGTCAACCTCAAAGGGTCGCTCAAAGCAACTCCAATCCTCTTAAACCCGACATCAAGAGCCATAACTCTTTTCATTTTAACCTCTGGAAATTGCCACTATAACTTTAACTTCGTCTTCGTCTTTCAGTATTTCGTCCTCGCAGACGAGTTCTCCGTTCTTTAAAACGACAGCCGTTTCGGGATAGATGTCCAACAGTTTCAAAAGTTTAGAAACCCTTATCCCCTTTTCTCCCACTTCAACGGTTTTAACTTTCCCGTGAATTTCAACTTTCACCGAACCCATTCAAAAGCCAAGAGCGTTTAAAACTTGATTAGGGAAAATACGGGATAACCCCTTGAGGTGATTTTTTCTCTCCCGTTAAGGAAGGTCAACTCCAACAAGAAGTCCACACTAACAATGTTTCCGCCGAGCCTTTCAACGAGGTCAATCGCAGCATTCATCGTTCCGCCGGTTGCAAGAACGTCGTCAATCAAAACCACCTTCATTCCCTTCTGGATGGCATCCTCGTGAACTTCAATCTTGTCTTCCCCGTATTCAAGGGTGTAAGTGGCACTTATGGTCTTGTAAGGGAGTTTCCCCGGCTTTCTGATGATTGCAAGTCCGGCACCTATTTTGTAAGCGAGGGCAGAAGCGAGGATGAATCCCCTTGACTCAATACCCGCCACGATGTCAACTCCGACGCCCACATACCTGTTTCCGATGTAATCAATGACCTTTTGAAGTGCCCACGGCTTGTAAAGAAGGGGAGTGATGTCCTTGAAAACGATTCCGGGTTTCGGAAAGTCCGGAATGTCCCTTATGAGGGACCTAAGTTCTTCAATTTCCTTGTGAATGTTGAGGTCCGTTTCCACCTGCTTCATCTTTCTTCCTCCTTTTTTCTTTTATGGTATGTCCCCAAGCGACCACTGCAAAAGAAGAAGGTAGTGCTATTGCAATTATCGTGCAAACTATGCCCCAAAAGGTATTTGAATCCATCTTCCTTTCCCCCTCAAAAGGGATTTTCCGAGCAAATATTATAATACAGCCAATATTCTTTTAAAGTTCTCAAGAACCTTCAAGCCGGACTTTTGGCTCTTTTCCGGATGAAACTGAACTCCCAAAATGTTTTCCTTTTCAACGCAACTTGTAAATCTTATCCCGCAATACTCGGTGTAAGCGCAAGCTCCTTCAGAATTTTCGGGAAGGTAATAAGAGTGAACGAAGTAAAAGTATTCGCCGGAAAGACCTTCAAGTAGCGCAGAATCTTTAACGGGATAAACCCTGTTCCAACCGATGTGAGGAACTTTGCAGTTTCTTTCGGGAAATTTCAAAGCAGTTCCCTTTAAAAAGGAAAAACCTTTTTCTTCTCCGAACTCCGTGCTTTTTTCAAAAAACATTTGAAAACCGAGACAAATTCCCAGAATAAACTTTTTCTTCTCCAAAACTTCTTCCCGGATAACCTCCCACAAGCCGAGTCTTTTAAGATTGCGGACGGCGTCTTTAAACGCTCCAACACCGGGCAGAACAATAGCGTTTGAAGACTTTACATCTTGAACTTCGGAAGAAACCTTTACCTTAAAACCTACATGTTCAAGAGCCTTTGAAATGCTTTTCAAATTTCCCATTCCGTAGTCAACTACAACTATCACTTCAATCCTCCGGGAACCGAACCGAGAAGGTATTTTAAGTCTTCGTCTCCGAATACAACTCCCGTTCCTATGAAAAATCCTCTCCACTTATGGTAAAGCAGTTCGTCTCCTCCTCCGTAAACGAACCAGTTCTTGTTTATGTGGTATCTCAAACCTATCCTGAGGTGAGGTGGTATCTCATCTCCGTCGCTTTCCTTCCTTCCGCCGTCCCATAGGTCGGCAGAAAGGGAAAGTTTGTCGTTAAAGATGTAGTCAAGTCCTACTCCACCGGTGCTTTCCTTGATTCCGCCCCTCAGCACGAACTTTCCGTTCAAACCGGTAAACGGGTCAGGAAACACCCGGGCATATTGAAGGGTAAATTCGGTTCTGTATTTCGTTTCAACTTCCTCCCTCCATCCGGAACTCGTGGAGTAATACTTTTCCCTTTCAACCCTTCCTTGGGAATCTCCGACAACCTCAAACAGGTAGTAGTGCGTTCTTGCGGGAGAAATCTTCAAAGAGAAAACTCCTCTTGTGTCTCCCGTTCGCGTGTTTACATCTCCCCTGAAGCCTATGTAGGTTCTCGTTTGGTCTATTTTCCTTGCGTATTTGCCCAAAACTTTTGTAGCGTTGGCAAGGTTTTCGTAAAGTCTGTCATCGTTGAACAACTTTCCTATGGTTCCCGTTCCTTCGTTGACTTTGGCAAGAACTTCTTTAAGTTCGCCCGTTGTCTCTTTTATGTTGGCAATCGTTTCTTCTATGTTTTCAATGTTTTCTTTTTCTAAAAGAGCGTTTAATTTGCCGGTAAGTTCCTCAATCTGCTTTGCAATTTGCGGTGCTTTTTGGGTTGCTTTCCTTAGAGAAATCACGGTTTTTCTTAAATCTTCGCGGTTTTCAAGAACGACTTGTGAAAGTTGCTCCGTCAAAGTGTTCACGTTGTTCATTATTTCCGGTAGTTCTTCCTTCAAAAGGGAAGTAAGGGCAAGCATGTTTTTCATCAGTTCTTTCAGCGTTCCTCTGTTCTCTTGCAGAATTCCGTTGATATTTTCCACAGTTTCGGAAACGCTTTCTATCAACTTGGCAATTCTGTTTTCCCCGGTCGGAGAAACGATTGAACTGTTAAACTTGTCAAGAACTTCCTTTAATCCCGCCATTACTTCGTCAAGGGAAACAGCCTTTGACCTCGCATAAATCAAACTACCCTCCGGCAAAGTTCCGGATTCCGAAGTTCCGGGCATAAGTTCAACATACTTCTCTCCCATTAGACCCATCGTTTCAATCTTTGCGTCCGCATCCTTGTAAACTTTTACCGGTTTCGTGATTAAAATTTCAACCACCGCCTTTCCGTCTTTTACCGTAACCTCTTTAACCTTACCGACCTTAACCCCTGCAACCCTTACCGGAGCGTCTTTTTCAAGTCCGGCAACGTTGTCAAACAATACGAGATATGTTTTTCCTTCTTCCCGGGAAAGCTTTGAAGGCTCAACCACAACTATCATCGTTCCGATTCCCAAAAGTCCTGCAAGCAAAAGAGCCCCGATTTTTGCTTCCAACGACAATCTGCTCATCTTTCTACCCCGGAATCAGTTATTGGGCCTTCAAAAGAACCGTTGATGAACTGAACTACAACGGGATGGGTAGAATTTTTGATTTCCTCGGGAGTTCCCACTTCAACCATCTTGCCTTTCCATAAAATCCCTATCCTGTCCCCGATGGCAAAAGCACTTGAAACGTCGTGAGTCACGACCAAACAGGTCTTTTTAAACTCTTTTTTTAGCCTCAAAATCAACTGGTTAAAAACGGAAGTCATAACGGGGTCAAGTCCGGAAGTGGGTTCGTCAAAAAGAATACACTTCGGATTCATGCACAAAGCCCTTGCCACCGCAACCCTTTTTTGCATCCCTCCGGAAAGTTCTGAAGGATAAAGGTCTTCGGTGCCGGACAGTCCCAGAAGAGAAAGGTAATAAGATGCAACTTCCTTTGCCTTCTTTTCCGAAATTCCCTTGTTTTCTATGAGGTAAAAAGCGACGTTATGCCAGACCGGAAGAGAGTCAAAAAGAGCACCTCCCTGAAAAACATAGGTTATCGTTTCTCTGAACTTCTGAAGTTCTTTTCCGCCCAGTTTAAACGGATTCATCCCGTAAACACTTACTTCACCTTCGTCCGGCTCAAGAAGTCCCGCTATCTGTTTTAAAAGAACGCTTTTCCCCACACCCGAAGGTCCCATTATTACAAAAATTTCTCCTTCAAAAACCTGGAAGTTAACCCCGTCGTGAACAACGTTTTTTCCGAACTTCTTCTTTAAATTTCTGACTTCAATTGCTATCACAGGTTAAGCAACCTCAGGAAGTAAGTTATCACGTAGTCGGAAATGAGAATCGCCATTGAAGAAACCACAACTGCTTTCGTCGTTGAACGCCCTACGCCTTTTGCACCGCCTTTTGTCGTGTAGCCGAAATAACAACTGATTGTAGAAAGCAAAAAGCCGAAAGCGCAAGATTTTATGATTCCGTGATACACGTCGGAAAGTTCCGCAAGGTTTTGGGTGTAGCGGATGTATAAGGTTTTGTTCAC